>JBDHSE010000042.1:0-13170 GCA_039807955.1 Ideonella sp.
CACGGCATCGTCAACCTGCTGACCCAGGGCATGCAGAGCCAGGACAAGGCGGCGCGGCCCATCAAGGCCAACCTCGAGGATGTCAACCAGGCGCTGCGCGCGCTGGCGCGGCTGGTACGCGACGAAGGCGTGCGCAGCCTCGCGCTGCCGCGGCTGGCCACCGGCGTCGGCGGGCTCGACTGGGCCGATGTCAAGCCGCTGATCCAGCAGCACCTGGGCGATCTGGATACCACGGTGCTGATCTACGAGGTGTACCGCAAGGATCAGAAGGCCGACGAGAAGCTCGCGGCCTGAACCCGGATACTGCGCCGCGCAGACCGGCGCCGGGCGAGTCGGCACGAGGAGCCGGTTCATGCGAGCGCGGGGACATCGCTATCGCCGGTCGGCTTCACGGCGCGCGTGCGGCGCAACGCCTTCACCGAACGCTGGCACGGCCGCGACGACGAACTCGAACGCAAGGTCGCGGTCGAAGGCCCGCGCTACCGCCAGGCCTTCGAGCAGGGCGACCCGGATCACACCGCCGTCTGGTTCGGCGAGGCCTGCGGGATGATCGGCGCGATCCAGCCGGCGGCGGCGATCGTCGAGCGCATCGCCGCGGACGCCGCGCGGCGGCTGCAGCGCGGGGCCGGCACGCGGCCGGGCTGACGCGTCAGATCACGCTGCTACTTCCAGGCCCAGTCGAGGCGCTTGTTGGAAGCCGCGTACTCTTCGAGGTACATGTCGATGAGGCCTTGGTACGGAATGCCGGCTTCGGCCGACATGGACTTGAAGTACGCGATCGCCTGCTCGTCGAGCAGAATGTCCACCGGCTTCTCGAGCAGCGGCGCATACGGATTCGTTCGAGAGGCGATGAAGCCGTGCTTGTGCAGCATCTTCATCCAGCGCGGGGCGCCGTCAGTGCGTTGCCAAGCGCTCCTGGAGCGCCTCCTGAGCCACCGCGTTGATGCTCTTGCCCTCCGCCTGAGCGACGATCGCGAGGCGTTCGTGGAGCTCGGGCGTGATCCGTAGATTGAACTTGCCGGAATAGCTGCGGCGGGGCTCGATTCCCTTCTCGCGGCAGACATCCAGAAACACCCGCAACGATTTCTTGAACTCCGCCCGAAGCTCCTTCGGGTTCTTCCCGAAGAAGTCTGCGCCACCGTTGAGGCCCATGATCTCGCCGCGGAAGGTATCGAGATCCGCGTCGTACTCGATCTTTGCTGTGAATCCATCGACGGTCATGATGTTCATGGTTCGACTCCGTGCTGCTCGAGCCACTTGCGAATGCTCGCCACTGCGCCTCTGTCGGTGTTCGGCGAGGGGTGAGGGCGATGGAACACGCGCACCTCGCCGAACAGAACCACGGCTACGCGGCTACCCTCGCGCTCGGAAACTTCTGCGCCGAGTTCGCGGAACAAGGCTTCGACGCCGCGCCACTGCACGTTGGCGCTGGTTGGGTGGGCGAACAGCAGCTCGAGCGTGCGTCGATGCGTCCGCTTCATCGCGCCGATGGTACCAAAACACGGTACCCTGTGCGACAAAGCGCGAAGACAGAAGTGCTGACGGCGAACGTTCGCGCTGAGCCGCAGACCATGGCTTGCCGTGAGCTGCCGGCTCGAATGATGGGCTAGACCGACGCGTCACGAAATGCGCGCAGGACTGCATTGATGCGCGTTTGGTACCCGGGCCCTTGTGCCTTGAACCAAGCAAGAACGTCTTGGTCCACGCGCAGCGACACGAGGGACTTGGACGGCAACGGCTGCAGACCTTGCCGCACGATGCCGCGCACGATGTGCGCCACGTTGGCCTCGGGGTGCTCCTTGGATGGCCGAGCCTTCGCAGACGTGCTCTGCAACCGCGCCCAGTCAGTCCTCGATTTGACTGAAGTAGATCTCGGCTTCGCGCTTCGTGGCTTTGCCGAAAGAGATGATGCGGATTTCATCTTCGGACTCCGTGTGGACTATCGACACCGGGGCACCAGCAAGCAGCCCGAGCGTTACGAACGCTGTTCACCGTACGCAAAGCGATCGTCTTCATACGTAAACGTCCGCCCTTCGAAGACGCGTGGTGCGTCAACGAAATCCAGCCCGTGGTCTTCGACGTTGCTGGCACGCTTGCGCTCAGACCATGTGAACCGCATGCCACAGTGTAGCTACGCTCAGTAGCGACTGCAAGCGACGCTTCGCACCGACGACCTAGACGTTGACGCTGAGCGGCGGGCGAAAGCTGGCGAAGCCAGCTTTTGACCGGCCGCTCCAGCAACGGGTTCGGCGTCATGCCTGCCGCGACGAGCGTTGCGTTGCGCGCAGACGAGGAGGTGCCGTGCTAGAGATGTGTGTGCCGGCAAGCTTGGTGCAACCTTCCTCGACAAGGCGGATGAAGTCACGTGCGTCGGAGAAGTAGTTCCTGAACGCGAGTCGGACTTCGTCGCTTGTATCCGCCCGGACGAGGACGATATCCCTTTCCGGCATCTGGCGCTCAAGCTCGAACAACGCACGGAGAGCATCCGGAGCATCGCGATAGGTTTTCACTTCCAAGGCACGATCGCCAGAGAAGATCAGAATCGCATTTCTCTTCCCGGATACGGCCTTGTCTGCAGCGTTTAGCCCACGGAGCATCTGGAGAAGGCCGAGGCTCATGTCGGCGGAAAGGAACGCGGCCACGAGTTCACGATCCGACATGTCCGGGACTGGCCCCTTTGCCCTCTCATGTGCTCGCGCAAGAATTTCGCTGGCCAGTGCCATCGCATGCTCGAACCGCTTATCGCCCTTCTGGAACTTTGGTTGACTCTCGGTGATGAAGCCGATGACCTCGACGGCCGTAGCCCACGCGTGTTGAACGAGTGTTCGATACTGGATCTCAACGTAGAGACCCGTGAGCGGCTTGCCGACCTCGGATTTGACGTCGTACTCGTAGACGTCGTGTACGCCTCGGTAGCCGGTTTGCTTCGGCTGCTTTATGTAGTCGTACTTGTCGAGCTCGTTCCTACGCCTGTGGTTGAAGCGCGCCTTGTGGAAAGTTTCCCGGAATGCGTACAGGCTCTTCGTCTTCGTGAAGATGAGCCGGCAGCCAGCGACGTCGTCCATGCGCGACAGCTGCATGTTCGGGAACCGCATCAGCTTGTCGAAGATCGTGCGTCTGCGCTTATGTCTTTGAGCAACCGTAATGTCTTTGCCGCGCGCGCGCACCCGAAGAATCGCTTGAAAGGTGTTCAGGACCGCGCGATGCGCGGCTCGCCATTCTTCGATGACGCTCAGGTCTTCGGAGGTCTGCGTGCCTGAACGGACTGCGTCGCCCGCCCTATTGACGCGAGACTTTGAGCCGCCAGGAAACGACGCCTGGGATGTGTTGTGCTTCTCGCGCTTACGCATACGTGCCGATCATGACGCCGTGTTCTAGCCAGCAAATCTGCAGGCGTATTCGGATACGCCTGCAGTCCTGCTGCTGTAACCGGATACGCACACTGGATCGTCGTCGCCGGACTCAGCGCATTTCGCGCGCTTCACCGGCGACGACTTGCCTTCATTCTGCTCGACCGGTCGCCCCCGGGAGACCGTCGCGGGCTTCCGGCGACACGGGCTGACGCCGAAGCGCCGCGAGCCTCAGCCCAACCCAGCCTTCGCCCGCTTCGCCTGCAGGCGCTGGGCGGTCTTCTCGAGGCCGACGACGAAGCGGCTGTGCTTGCCGCGGGCGACTTCTTCGACGGCGTCGCGGGCGCTGAACTCGAAGGTCACGGCGGGGCCGTTGACTTCGGCGAGCTTGACGCTGATCTCGACCCACATGCCGAGCAGCGTCGCGCCGACGTGGTCGAACTCGACGCGGGTGCCGACCGAGTCCTTGCCTTCGCCGATGTGCGGCTTGATGAGATCGCGGCAGGCGACTTCGACGTCGTAGAGCAGGCTCGGTGTCGAGTAGACGCGCAGGTCCTCGCCCATGAAACCGATCGTGCGGTCCTTGTCGACGTCGATGCGGGTGGTGGCGCTCAGGCCGGGTTTCAGTGTGTCGCTCAAGTCGGTGTCCTCAGTGGTCGGTGGCCGCGCCGGGGCGGCGGGCCTTCAGGTAGTCGGCATTCTGGCGCGCCTCGAAATAGCGCACCAGCGCCTTGGTGCCGCGCGTGCAGTTGCGAAAGCAGCACACGCCGGCGTCCATCAGCCGCGCGGCCATCGCGTCGTAGAGGCTGCCGCCGTCGAGGATGCCGACGAGCGGCTTGTCGTGCCGGTCGGCGATCGGCGGCATCAGGTGCACGGTGCTCTTCGGGTCGCTCAGGTCGTAGCCCGGGCGCAGTTTGCTGCTCTCCAGCGCGCGCACCGAAGGCGCGGTCGGGTCAAGGCCGACGATGACGGCGTCGATGTTCGGGTCCTGCAGGAAGGCATCCGAGAACTCAAGGTGCGCCTCGTCGTCGGCGCCGGGGTTCATGTCGAGCGGGTTGCGCACCTCGACGAGCTGGTCGAGCTTCTTCGCGACGAGGATCTGCTCGATGCGCTTGACCGTCTCGTCGGTCAGCTCGCCCATCTGCATCGAGTAGCTGTCGGACTCGATGTTGTCGGCCATCGCGACGGCCTCGAAGCCGGCGCCGCTCATCGCGCCGAGGCGGTTGCCGCCGACCTTCTTGTTGTGCAAGGCGCCTGCGATGTAGAACAGGTCGTCGAAGGTGTTCAAGTCCTCGGTGACGATCGCGCCGGCGTGGCGCACGACCGATTCGAAGAGGGTGAGCCCGCCCGCGATCGACGCCGTATGCCCCATCACGCCGCCCTGGCCGGGCGCGGTGCGGCCCGACTTGTAGACGACGATCTGCTTGCCGCCAAGCACCGCCTTGCGCACCGCCTGCGCGAAGTGCAGGCCGTCGAGGTCCTTGAAGCCCTCGACGTAGATGCCCACCGTCTCGATGCCGGGCAGCTCGGCGAAGTAACTCAGCATGTCGCCGTGCGTGAGGTCGGTCTGGTTGCCGAGCGCGAGCATGTACGCCGGGTCGAGCCAGGGGTTCTGCGACATCCGGGTGATCATGAAGGCGCCGCTTTGCGACAACATCACCGAGTTGCGCACCGGCTTCTTCTTCGGCTTCGGGAGCCGCTCGAGCGGGATGAACCACGAGTCGTAGCTCCCCGGGTGCGAGACGACGCCGAGGCAGTTCGCGCCGAGGAAGATCGGCCCGCCGCCCGGCTTGGCGTGCGCCGCGTTGATTCGCGCGGCGAGCGCTGCCGCCGGTTCGCGGCTCTTCTTCGTCTCGCCCATGCTGCCCGGGATCAGCATCACGGCGTCGACGGCGTCGGTCTCGATGATCTGGTCGACGAGGTCGTAGACGGCGCTTGCGGCGACGGCGACGATCAGCATGTCGAGCTTGCCGTCGATCGCCTTCAGGCCCTCGACGCAGCGCACGCCGTCGATCTCGGCCTCGCCGGGCTTCAACACCAGCAGTTGCTCCTTAGGGAAGCCGCTGCCGATCAGGTTGCGCAGGATGATGCGGCCGAAGTTCATGCCGCTGCCCGAGACGCCGATGATGCCGATGCGCTTGGGGTGGATCAGCTTGTCGATCTTCGCGATCGGCCGCGGCAGGCGCACCGGCTGCGGCTTGCCGAAGCTGCACTGCGCGGCGCGCGCCGTGAGCGTGCCTTCGACGCGAACCGGATTGAGTTCGAGCGCCTGCAGCACGAACGGCGCGTCGGGATTGCCCGGCGCGAAGGCGCGCGCAAGTTCGAGCAGGCGCGCGAAGCACTCGGACCATGCCGCCTCGGGAAGCTTCTTGCCGCCCTGCTTCGCGAGTGCGGCGAGCTTCTGCCAGGCGAGCGTACGCTTGAAGAGGCGCAGGAAGTCCTCGGCGTCGGTCAGGTCGGCGGCGGCGTAGACCGAAGCGCGGTCGCGCTTGAAGTTGGCTTCGTCCAGATCGGCGTCGAGCCCGCCGAAGCCGGCGCCGAGCACCATGCCGAACTCGCGCGTCGCATTGAGCGTGATGCGGATCTCGGCGCCGCCGGCCGGCGCGCCGGCGTCGAACGCGACGCCGAGCGCTCCGAGCATCTTGCCGAGCGCCGCACTGTCGAGGCTGTCGCGTCCCTGGCCGGCCGCCTGGCGCAGCAGCTCGGCCGCCTGTGTCGTGATGGATTCGGATTGGCTCACCGCTTCGACCCTCCGCGCTGACGCGTCGCGTTGCAAGAAGCCGAAGCTAGCACGCCGCAAAGCCGCAGCGGCGCGTCATCTGAACAGTCGTTGACCCACGTCTAACCAGCGGCCGCCGCGCGGCGGCGGATCGCGGCGGCGGCGCTACAGGCCGCACCCTCAGCGGCCGCGGATCGGGCACTCTTGCGTCACGACACTGCGCAAGATCGCCACGCACTTCGCGTCAGCTATGCCCCAGCACCGGATGCGGCTCGTAGCCCGCTTCGAGTTGCGCCACCTCTTCGGCGCTCAGCGTCAACTCGACCGCCGCAACCGCCTGGTCGATCTGCGCCAGTTTGGTCGCACCGAAGATCGGAGCGGTGACGCCCTTGTGCAGCAGCCAGGCGTAGGCGAGCGTCGCGTTGCTGACGCCCTTCGCGTTCGCCATCGAGCTCAGTCGCTCGACGGTCGCGAAGTCGCTCGCACGGTAGTAGAGCTTGGGCGCGATCTCGTCGCTGCGCGCGCGGGTCGTCGCCCCGGCTGTTGCGTCGTCGGCCTTGCGGTTGCCGGCAAGGAAGCCGCGCGCGAGCGGGCTCCAGGGGATAAGGGCCACGCCCTGGTCCCGGCACAGCGGGATCATCTCGCGCTCCTCCTCGCGGTAGGCGAGGTTGTAGTGGTTCTGCATGCTCGCAAACGGCGTCCAGCGGTTCTCGCGCGCGAGTGCCTGCGCCTTCGCGAACTGCCAGGCCCACATCGAGCTTGCGCCGATGTGGCGCACCTTGCCGGCCTTGACGACGTCGTGCAGCGCCTCCATCGTCTCCTCGATCGGCGTTGCCGGGTCCCAGCGGTGGATCTGGTAGAGGTCGATGTAGTCCATGCCGAGGCGCGCGAGGCTCGCGTCGACCGCGTGGAAGATGCGCTTTCTCGACAGGCCGTGCGTGTTCGGCGGCGGACGGCGGCCGCCGCCCTTCGCTGCCATGCCGCTCGAGAACTCGAGGCCGACCGGGTGGAAGAGCTTGGTCGCGACGACGATCTCGTCGCGGCGGCAGAACTCTCGCAGGAACTTGCCGGTCAGCACCTCGGACTCGCCGCCCGAGTACATGTCGGCGGTGTCGAAGAAGTTGATGCCGCACTCGACGGCGTGCTTCACGATCGGCCGGCTCGCCGCCTCGTCGAGCACCCACGGCCGCCACGCAGGCAGTCCGTAGCTCATCATTCCGAGGCACAGGCGGGAGACGACGAGGCCGGTGCGGCCGAGGCGGGTGGTTTGCATGAGGTGCTTTCGAGGACTGCGCGAAGCCCCGATCATGCCGCGTCGTGCGATCCGACCGCCGCGGTCGGGCTCGGCACTGCATCGGGGCTTTCGATCAGGGCGCCACCCGATGGCGGCGCGTATCGGCGTGGGCCAGACTTGCAGCCCCGATCACGACAACCGAAGGAGGACTCGATGGCGACATTCGTACTCGTCCACGGCGCCTGGCACGGCGGCTGGTGCTGGCGCGAGACCGCCGCCACGCTGCGCGCCGCCGGCCATACCGTCTTCACGCCGACCCACAGCGGCGTCGGCGAGCGCTTTCACCAGTCGGCCGAGAACATCACGCTCGAAACGCACATCCGCGACGTCTGCGGCTGCATCGAGTTCGAGGAGTTGAGCGATATCGTCCTCGTCGGCCACTCCTACGGCGGCATGGTGATCAGCGGCGTCGCCGACCGCATGGCCGATCGCGTCCGCACGCTCGTCTATCTGGACGCCTTCATCCCGCAGCACGGCGACTCGCTGATCGCCCTCGTCAACAAGGCGCTGCCGCCCGAAGTCGCGACGCAGTTCGTGGCCGGTTTCCGCGGCACCGCGGCCGAGGGCCACAGCGGATTGATGCAGCCGATCCCGGCCGAGCTGTTCGGCATCGCAGCGGCGAATCGCGCCCGGATCGACCGCCTCTGCCGCCCGCAGGCGCTCGCGACGTTCGAGTCGCCCGCACTGCTCACCGGCAACCTCGACAAAGTCGCGCAGCGCCTGTACATCCTCGCCGACGGCTGGGACCCGAGCCCGTTTCGCCACTTCGCGGCGCAGGTCGATGGCAAGCCGGGCTGGCGGCTCGTCAAGCTGCCGTCGAGCCACGACGTGATGGTCGACATGCCCAACGAACTCGCCGCCGAACTGATGAAGCTCGCCTGATACCAAACCGCGTTCAACCTGGAAACGGCAGTTGAGCGCGCTCGCCGGTGCCGTGATCGGCGCGTCAGGCAAGGCGCGGCGACGCTGCGGGCTCGTGCCCGCGAGGAGGAGCAACGCCGCCTGGCGCGTCGAGTGCGGCGCTGGCGAGTGCGTAGCGCGCTCACCTGAAAGGTGAAATCGGTCGGAGCCGAGAACGTCCGTGCCCATGCGGCTCTCGCATCAATTGGTAGCGGTCAACTGCCGTTTCCAGGTTCAATGGATTGGATATGCTCCCTCTCCCACTTGTGGGAGAGGGGGCAAGACAGGCCACCGCGTTCCTGGACGGTTGAACGCGAACCGGTATGAGCGGATGCGCGCTGCGCAAGCGCGCGGCGGCGGCCGGGTCGCAGCCGCCTATTCGTGCTCGAGCATCAGCACCGCGAGCGGCGGCAGGGTCAGCGCGAGCGACTGACCGCGGCCGTGCGATGCGACCGGCAGGGTGTCGATTGCGCCCAGGTTGCCGACGCCGCTGCCGCCGTAGAGTAGCGCGTCGCTGTTGAGCAGTTCGCGCCAGCGGCCGGCCTGCGGCACGCCGACGCGGTAGTTCGGGCGCGGCAGCGGCGTGAAGTTGGCGACGACGAGCACCGCCCCGCCGTCGCGAGCCCGGCGCAGGTAGGCAAGCACGCTCGAGCTTGCGTCGTCGGGCTCGATCCACTCGAAGCCTTGGGCGTCGAAGTCGATCTCGTAGAGCGCCGGCCGCGCGCGGTAAAGCCGGTTCAGGTCCTCGACCCAGCGCTGCAGGCCGCGGTGGCGCTCGCCATCGAGCGCGGCCCAGTCGAGCGCGGCGTCGTGCGCCCACTCGCCGCGTTGGCCGAATTCGCCGCCCATGAACACGAGCTTCTTGCCGGGATGCGCCCACATGTGGCCGAACAGCAGGCGCAGGTTGGCGAAGCGCTGCCAGTCGTCGCCCGCCATCTTGCCGAAGAGCGAGCCCTTGCCGTGGACGACCTCGTCGTGCGACAGCGGCAGCACGAAGTTCTCGTTGAACGCGTACAGCAGCGAGAACGTCAGCAGCCGGTGGTGCCAGCGCCGGTGTACCGGATCCTCGCGCAGGTAGGCGAGCGTGTCGTGCATCCAGCCCATGTTCCACTTCAGGCCGAAGCCGAGGCCGCCGGCATCGGTCGGGCGCGTCACCATCGGCCAGGCGGTCGATTCCTCGGCGATGATCTGCACGCCGGGGTGGTCGCGGTAGGCGGCGACGTTGAGCTGGCGCAGGAACCCTATCGCGTCCAGGTTCTCGCGCCCGCCGCTACGGTTCGGCACCCACTCGCCGTCCTTCCTCGCATAGTCGAGGTAGAGCATCGACGCGACGGCGTCGACGCGCAGCGCGTCGATGTGGAACTCGTCGAGCCAGAACAGCGCGGAAGACAGCAAGAAGGCGCGCACCTCGTTGCGGCCGTAGTTGAAGATCGCCGAGTTCCACTCCGGGTGAAAGCCCTGGCGCGGGTCGGCGTGCTCGTACAGGGCCGTGCCGTCGAAGCGCGCCAGGCCGTGGCCGTCGGTCGGGAAGTGCGACGGCACCCAGTCGAGGATCACGCCGACGCCCGCCTGGTGCAGCAGATCGACGAGGAACTTGAAGTCTTCGGGCGTGCCGTAGCGCGAGGTCGGCGCGAAGTAGCCCGTCGTCTGGTAGCCCCAGGAGCCGTAGAACGGATGCTCGGTGATCGGCATCAACTCGACATGCGTGAAGTTAAGGCCGGTGACGTAGGCCGCAAGCTGCACCGCCGCCTCGCGGTAGTTCAAGAGCGCGCCGTCGGCGTGGCGCCGCCACGAGCCGAGGTGCAGTTCGTAGATCGACATCGGCGCGTCGAGCGCGTTGTGCCTGCCGCGCTGGTTCATCCACGCGGCGTCGTTCCAGGTATAGGCGTCGTCGTGCCAGGCGATCGATGCGGTCGCCGGCGCCTGCTCGGCAAAGCGCGCGAAGGGGTCGGCCTTCTCGAGCAACGCGCCGCCGCGGGTGCGGATCGCGTACTTGTAGCGCTGGCCGTGGCGCACGCCGGGGATCTCGACCTGCCACAGCCCGGAGCTGTCCCAGCGCGGCGCGGCGGCGTGGCTTGCCGCATTCCAGCCGTTGAAGTCGCCGATCACCGAGACGGCGGCAGCGTTGGGCGCCCACACCGTGAAGCGTGCGCCGCCCGGCGTGAAGCGGCAGCCGAGGATGCGGTACAGCGCGGCGTGCGTGCCTTCGCGAAAGAAGAAGATGTCCTGCTCGCCGATAGCCGCCGCACCGGCGCGCGCCGCGTCGCCCCCTGGTGCGGCGTCGCCCGGCACCGTCTTCAGGGCGCGCGGGCCGCGATCGCCGGCGTCGCGAGCGCCACGTCGCCGCACTGCGCGCGGTGGCGCAGCGCGTGGTCCATCAGCACGAGCGCGAGCATCGCCTCGGCGATCGGCGTCGCGCGGATGCCGACGCAGGGATCGTGGCGGCCGAAGGTCTCGACGACCGTCGGCTGGCCGGCGCGGTCGATCGACGCGCGCGGGATGCGGATCGAGCTCGTCGGCTTGATCGCGAGGTTGACCGTGATGTCCTGCCCACTGCTGATGCCGCCGAGCATGCCGCCGGCGTTGTTGCCGCGAAAGCCTGCGGGCGTCAGCTCGTCGCCGTGCTCGCTGCCGCGCTGCGCGACGCAGCCGAAGCCGGCGCCGATCTCGACCCCCTTCACCGCGTTGATGCCCATCATCGCGTAGGCGATCTCGGCGTCGAGCTTGTCGGCAAGTGGTGCGCCGAGCCCCGGCGGCACGTTCGTCGCCTCGACCCGGATTCGCGCGCCGACCGAATCGCCAGCCTTGCGCAGCGCGTCCATCGCCGCCTCGAGGCGGGGGATGTCGCTCGCGTTGGCGGCGAAGAACGGGTTGTGCGGCACGTGCTCCCAACCCTCGAACGGAATCTCGATCGCGCCGAGCGCCGTCATGCAGCCGCGAAACCCGATGCCGTGGTGTTCCTTCAGCCACTTGCGGGCGACGGCCCCGGCGCCGACCATCGGCGCCGTGAGCCGCGCCGACGCCCGGCCGCCGCCGCGCGGGTCGCGCAGCCCGTACTTGCGCCAGTAGGTGTAGTCGGCGTGGCCGGGGCGGAAGGTGTCGAGCAGGTTGCCGTAGTCCTTGCTGCGCTGATCGACGTTGCGGATCAAAAGCGCGATCGGCGTGCCGGTCGTCAGCCCCTCGAACACGCCGGAGAGGATCTCGACGGCGTCGGGCTCGTTGCGCTGCGTGACGTGGCGGCTGGTGCCGGGGCGGCGGCGGTCGAGCTCGAACTGGATATCGGCTTCGGCGAGCGCCATCCCGGGCGGGCAGCCGTCGATCACGCAGCCGATCGCCGGGCCGTGGCTCTCGCCGAAGTTGGTGACGCGAAACAGGGTGCCGAAGGTGCTGGACATGGCGGGCGCCGAATGCGAAACACGGCCCGCGGGCCGTGTTCGGTGCGATCGATTGTAGTGGCCGCCTTCAGCCGCCGCCTGCCGCGGCCGCCTTCAAGCCGAAGCCTGATTGCCGGCGCCGTTCTCGGCCTCGACCGGCCAGTCGCGGATGTAGGCCTTCAGCATCCGGTTCTCGAAGTCCTGCGCGTCGACGACGGCCTTCGCGACGTCGTAGAGCGAGATCACGCCCATCAGCATGCCGTCGCTCATGACCGGCGTGTAGCGCGCGTGCTCGCCGAGCATCAGGCGGCGCACCTCGTCGAGCTCGGTGTCGAGCGTGCACGTCACCGGGTTCGGGTCCATTGCCTTGCCGATCGTCGTCGTGCCGAGGCTGCCACCGTTGGCGACGAGCGCGAGCAGCACCTCGCGAAACGTCAATATGCCGGCGATCTGGCCGTGGCGCATCACGATCACCGAGCCGACGTCGTGCTGCGTCATCGTCTCGACCGCAGATGCCAGCGATTGTTCCGGCGTGACCGTGAACAACGTGCTGCCCTTGACTCGAAGCATGTCGCTGACTTTCATGGCCAAGCCTCCGTGCGGGGTGATGACGGTTCAACATAGCACACAATCCCGCTGAAGAACACGCTCAAACGTCAAGGAAAACCCAAGATGGCAGGCGCATCCGACCCCGCGTTCGACACCCTCGCGCTGCACGCCGGCGCCGCCCCCGACCCGGCGACCGGCGCCCGCGCGGTGCCGATCCACCTGACGACCTCGTTCGTCTTCGAATCGAGCGAGCAGGCGGCTTCGCTCTTCAACCTGGAGCGCTCGGGCTACGTCTACAGCCGCATCTCGAACCCGACCAACGCGGTGTTCGAGGAACGCATCGCCGCGCTCGAAGGCGGCGTCGGTGCGATCGCGACGGCGAGCGGCCAGGCGGCGCTGCATCTGGCGATCGCGACGCTCGCCGGCGCCGGGTCGCACATCGTGAGTTCGAGCGTCGTCTACGGCGGAACACACAATCTGTTGCACTTCACGCTGAAACGCTTCGGCATCACGACGACCTTCGTGCGGCCCGGCGACATCGACGCCTGGCGCGCCGCGATCCGGCCCGAGACGAAGCTGCTGTTCGGCGAGACACTCGGCAACCCCGGCCTCGACGTGCTCGACATCCCGGTCGTAAGCAGCATCGCGCACGACGCCGGGTTGCCGCTGCTCGTCGATTCGACCTTCACGACGCCGGTGCTGATGAAGCCGTTCGACCACGGCGCCGACCTCGTCTTCCATTCGGCGACCAAGTTCCTCTCCGGCCACGGCACGGTGATCGGCGGCGTGCTCGTCGACGGCGGCAGCTTCGACTGGGACGCCTCGCCGCGCTTTCCCGAACTGACGCAGCCCTACGACGGCTTTCACGGCATGGTGTTCGCCGAGGAGAGCACGGTCGGCGCCTTCTTGCTGCGCGCGCGGCGCGAGGGGCTGCGCGACTTCGGCGCGTGCATGAGCCCGCACACCGCGTGGCTGATCCTGCAG
>JBDHSE010000043.1:0-13168 GCA_039807955.1 Ideonella sp.
GCTCGAGCTGCTCGACACGCGTGCTGCGCCGGCTGTCGTCACCGCGTTGACCAAGCCCGCGCCGGCACCGGCGCGCGAGCCCGCCGCTTCGCCGCGGCGCGCGCGCACGCCGCGCGGCACGGGGCCGGCGCGCCTCTTCGTGCTCGACACCAACGTGCTGATGCACGACCCGACGTCGCTCTTTCGCTTCGAGGAGCACGACATCTACCTGCCGATGATCACGCTCGAGGAGCTCGACGATCACAAGAAGGGGATGAGCGAGGTCGCGCGCAACGCGCGCCAGGTGAGCCGCGACCTCGACGCCCTCGCCGCCGCGGCGACGCGCGCGAACAGCGGCAAGGGCAACATCGACATGGGTGCCGGGCTGCCGCTGGCCGGCAGCGGCCACCGCGAGGCGGGCGGCAAGCTCTTCTTCCAGACCTCGTTCGTCGACGCGCCGCTGCCGGCCGGGCTGCCGCAGGGCAAGGCCGACAACCAGATCCTCGGCGTCGTCAAGGCTCTGGGCGAGCAGATGAAGGGGCGCGAAGTCGTGCTGGTGTCCAAGGACATCAACATGCGCATCAAGGCGCGCGCGCTCGGCCTCACGGCCGAGGACTACTACAACGACAAGACGCTCGAGGACGGCGACCTCCTCTACACCGGCGTGCTGGCGCTGCCGTCCGACTTCTGGGACCGCCACGGCAAGACGATGGAGAGCTGGAACCAGGGCGGGCTGACGTACTACCGCATCAGCGGCCCGCTCGTGCCGACGCTCTTCGTCAACCAGTTCGCCTACCTCGAGGCGGCCGGCGCGGCGCCGCTCTACGCCAAGGTCGTCGAGATCACCGGCAAGACGGCCGTGCTGCGAACGCTCAAGGAATACACCCACGCCAAGAACTCGGTGTGGGGCGTGACGGCGCGCAACCGCGAACAGAACTTCGCACTCAACCTGCTGCTCGACCCGGACTGCGATTTCGTCACGCTGACCGGCACCGCCGGCACCGGCAAGACGCTGATGACGCTCGCCGCCGGGTTGAGCCAGGTGATGGACGACCGGCGCTACAGCGAGATCATCGTCACGCGCGTCACGGTGCCGGTCGGCGAGGACATCGGCTACCTCCCGGGCAATGAGGAGGAGAAGATGAACCCCTGGATGGGCGCGCTCGACGACAACCTCGAGGTGCTCTCGCGCGGCGACGGCGGCGCAGGCGAATGGGGCCGCGCGGCGACCAACGACCTCGTGCGCAGCAAGATCAAGATCAAGAGCATGGCCTTCATGCGCGGCCGCACCTTCCTCAACAAGTTCGTCATCATCGACGAGGCGCAGAACCTGACGCCCAAGCAGATGAAGACGCTGATCACGCGCGCCGGCCCGGGCACGAAGATCGTCTGCCTCGGCAACCTGGCGCAGATCGACACGCCGTACCTGACCGAAGGCAGTTCGGGCCTGACCTACGCCGTCGACCGCTTCAAGGGCTGGCCGCACGGCGGCCACGTCACGCTCGCGCGCGGCGAGCGCTCGCGGCTGGCGGATTTCGCGTCGGACGTGCTGTAGGGACTGCGCAGACGCTCGCCGCGCCCGCTCGCGGTGCCGGCCGGGCATCGGGCCGCGACTGTAGTCGTGCCGATGCGGCCGGCGCCACAGCCGGAGCATGCGCGGCGCCCGGGCGCAGGCACGCTTGCCCGTAGCGCCTCTCCCGTATACTTGCCGATATAAGTGGAGGGTTCGGCATGGCTCAGATCACGCTCTACATCGACGATGCCACCCAGGCGAAATTGCGGGACGCAGCGGCACGCGAGCAGATGTCGCAAAGCCAGTTCGTCGCCGCGCTGATCCGCCGCGCGACCGACGACCAATGGCCCGACGAGGTGCTCGCGCTCGCCGGTTCGCTGCCCGACTTCCCCGATGCCGACGGCTTGCGCGCCGGCGAAGCGGCCGATGCGCCGCGTGCCGCGTGGTGAGCGTCGCGCTCGACACCAACACGCTCAGCTACTTCATGCGCGGCGAAGGGCGCGTCGCCGAGCGCCTGCGCGCCGTCTCGCCGCAGCAAGTGGCGGTGCCGGCGATCGTGGTCTATGAGGTCAACTTCGGCTTGCGGCGGGCCGGGCGACGCGAGCAGTTGAACGCCTTCGCGCGCCTGATTCAAGCCACGACGGTGCTCGACTTCGATCTCGAAGCAGCGGATCACGCGGCCCGCATCCGCACCGAACTCGAAGCGGCCGGAACGCCGATCGGTCCCGCCGATCTGCTGATCGCCGCCACCGCGCGGCGCTACCGGCGCGTGCTCGTCACGCACAACACGCGCGAGTTCGGTCGCGTGCCCGGACTCGAACTCGACGACTGGTACTGAGCTGCGCTCGCGCGCACAGTCAGCGACGCGTCCACTCGCGGCTGGCGGCCTTCGTGTCGGACGTGCCATAACCCCTCACCGCGACGCGTGCGCCGCGTTCGACGCGATCCACCAGCGCAGCGTCCACTCGGGCGGGATCGCGCCAGGCGGCGGGCCTTCGATGACGTCGAGGCCCTTCCTGAGCATCCACGACGAGTCGTGCCAGCCAGGGCCCATGGACTCGTCGTCGATCGACCAGCCCGGTTGCGCTTTTATCTCGGTCGGAACAAGCGCCAGCCCGGCCGTCGCCAGTTCGTCCCTGAAATCTGTCTGCGCCGCGGAGAACGCCATTCTTGCCATGATCTGCACCCCTTCGATGAGTCCGGGATGCAGTGTTCATGGGCCGCGCCGCGTTGCCCATCCCTCCGAAGTCCGAAATGCCGCAGGCAACGCACCCTCGGTGGGGGCGGGGGTGCTTGGCGGCGCGCGTGCTCCCCCATCCGGGGGAACCGGCGACGCGACGCTCCAGGTCAGCCTTTCGCAAACATGTCGCTGATCTGCTGCAGCGCGCTCGGGTCCTCGATCGTCGTCAGGTCGCCCGGGTCGCGGCGTTCGCAGACGGCCTGGATCGCGCGGCGCAGCAGCTTGCCGGAGCGCGTCTTCGGCAGCGCCGTCACGAAGCGCACGCGCGACGGCCGGGCGACGGCGCCGAGCGTCTTGTCGACGAGTTTCATGATCTCGCCTTCGAGCGCGAGCTTGGCGTTCTCGTCGGCGAGCGCGCTCGTGTCCTTCGCGATCACGAACGCCATCGCGACCTGGCCCTTCAACTGGTCGGCAACGCCGACGACGGCGACCTCGGCGACGTTCGGGTGGCTCGAGATCGCCTCCTCGATCTCGCGCGTGCCCAGGCGGTGGCCGGCGACGTTGATGACGTCGTCGGTGCGGCCGAGGATGAAGTAGTAGCCGTCGTCGTCGCGCACCGCCCAGTCGAAGGTGCTGTAGACGAGCTTGCCCGGCACCGTCTTCCAGTAGGTGTTGACGAAACGCTCGTCGTCGCGCCAGACGGTCTGCATGCAGCCCGGCGGCAGCGGGCCCTCGATCGCCAGCACGCCCTTCTTGTCGGCGCCCTTCATCTCCTCGCCGGTGTTCTCGTCGAGCAGCTTGATGTCGTAGCCGTACATCGCGACGCCGGGGCTGCCGAATTTGCTTTCCATCTGCTGCACGCCGTTGGCGACGGTCAGGATCGGCCAGCCCGATTCGGTCTGCCAGTAGTTGTCGATGATGGGCTTGTTCAACGCGCCGGCGATCCACTGTGCGGTCGGCTCGTCGAGCGGTTCGCCGGCGAGGAAGAGCGCGCGCAGCGACGACAGGTCGTACTTCGACAGATACGACTGGTCCTGTTTCTTCAGCACCCGCACCGCGGTCGGCGCCGAGAACATCGCCGTGACCTTGTACTTCTCGACGAGGCTCCACCAGATGCCGGCGTCGGGCCGCGTCGGGATGCCTTCGTAGAAGATCGTAGCCATGCCGGCGATGAGCGGCCCGTAGACGATGTAGCTGTGGCCGACGACCCAGCCGATGTCGCTCGTCGAGAAGTAGGTCTCGCCGGCGTTGCAGCAGAAGATGTGCTTCATGCTCGAGGCGAGCGCGACGGCGTAGCCGGCGGTGTCGCGCTGCACGCCCTTGGGCGTGCCGGTCGTTCCGCTCGTGTAAAGCGTGTAGCTCGGGTGCTCGGCATCGACCCAGACGCAGGGCACGACGGTGTTCATGTGCTGCTCGCGAAGCTGCGCGTAGTCGACGTCGCGGCCGGCGACGGCGTCGAACGCGGCGAGCTTGCGGTCGATCATCAGCACCTTCGCCGGCTTGTGCTTCGCGAGCCGGATCGCCTCGTCGAGCAGGCCCTTGTACGGCACGACCTTGCCGCTGCGGCTGCCGGCGTCGCTGCTCACGACGACGAGCGGCTCGGCGTTGTCGATCCGGCTCGCGAGGCTCGAACTCGCGAAGCCGCCGAAGACGACCGAGTGAATCGCGCCGATGCGCGCGCAGGCGAGCATCGCGAACGCCGCTTGCGCGATCATCGGCATGTAGATGAGGACGCGATCGCCCTGCTTGACGCCGAGCGAAAGCAGGATCGCCGCCATGCGCTGCACCTCGGCGTGCAGTTCGCGAAAGCTGTAGACGCGCTCCTCGTCGGTTTCGGTCGAGACGAAGACGAGCGCGTTCTGGTCGGCGCGTGTTGCGAGGTGGCGGTCGATCGCGTTGTGGCACAGGTTCGTCTGGCCGCCGACGAACCAGCGTGCGAACGGCGGCTTGCTGTAGTCGCATACCTGATCGAACGGGCGGTGCCAGTCGATCAGCTTCGCCTGCTCGGCCCAGAACGCGTCACGGTCGTCGATCGAGCGGCGATAGAAGCTTGCGTAGTCCATGGTCTGTCTCCGGTGTGCGGTGGATGAAGATACGCCCGCGCGGCGCGGCGATCGAATGCGAGTCTTGGCGACCCTGCTTGCTTTACGCTGACGCTGGCGCCGGGTCAGTCGGTTCGCACGACGATCCGGCCGCGAACCTTGCCGTCGATCAATGCGCCGGCCTGCGCGATCGCGTCGCCGAGTGCGATCTCGTGCGCGATCGCGGCCAGCGCGTCGGCCGGCAGTTCGGCCGCGAGCCGCGACCAGGCCTCTTCGCGCAGTGCAAGCGGCGCCATCACGCTGTCGACGCCGAGCAGCGCGACACCGCGCAGGATGAAGGGCATCACCGTCAGCGCGAGGTCCGACCCCTGCGCCAGCCCGCACGACGCGACGGCGCCGCCATAGCGCATCTGGGCGCAGACGTTGGCAAGCGTGTGACTGCCCAGCGTATCGACCGCCGCCGCCCAACGCTCCTTCTGGAACGGCTTGCCGGGGGCGGCCAGTGTCGCGCGGTCGATCACGTCGGCGGCGCCGAGGTCGCGCAGGTACGCCGCCTCGCCGGCCTTGCCGGTCGAAGCGACGACGCGGTAGCCGGCGCGCGCGAGCAGGCTCACGGCGACGCTGCCGACGCCGCCGGTCGCGCCGGTCACGAGCACGTCGCCGGCACCCGGCTGCACGCCGTGGCGCTGCAGCGCCATCGCGCACAGCATCGCGGTGTAGCCGGCGGTGCCGATCGCCATCGCGTCGCGCGGCGTGAAGCGCGACGGCAGCGCGACGAGCCAGTCGCCCTTCAGGTGCGCGCGGCCGGCGAGGCAGCCCCAGTGCGTCTCGCCGACGCCGAAGCCGTTCAGGACGACCTTGTCGCCCGCCTTCCAGCGCGCATGACGGCTCTCGACCACCGTGCCGGCGCCGTCGATGCCGGGCACCATCGGCCAGCGCCGCACAACCGGGCCGCGGTTCGTGATCGCGAGGCCGTCCTTGTAGTTCAGCGTCGAAGCCTCGACGGCGACGAGCACGTCGCCATCGGGCGTCGCCGCCTTCAGCGCGGCGTCGTCGAGCGTCGCCAGGCCGGCGCGAAAACCGGCATCGTCCTTTTCGAGCAGCAGGGCCTTGAACATGCAATCCTCCTTTGCGCGTGCGGCGGTTCGCCGCCGCACAGTCTGCACCATTTGCGGCCCGCGCCGCCGATTCACGCCTCGCGCAACGCGGAAACGAGCCTGGGAACAAGGCCCGGCAATGCCCCCCGTCGCTCGCTGGTATGCACCGCCGTGCCGGGCCGCCGGGCGAAACAAGGGACAATCGCGCCATGCCCGAAAGAGTGATTCCGCTTGCCGATCAGCGCTACGCCGCCGCCGTGCCGCGCATCCCCGAAAACGCGCCGCCGCCGACCGGGCGCGTCACCGACCGCCTCGGCCGGCCGCTGCGCGACCTGCGCATCTCGGTCACCGACCGCTGCAACTTCCGCTGCAACTACTGCATGCCCAAGGAACTGTTCGGCAAGGACTACGCCTTCCTGCCGCACAGTTCGCTGTTGACCTTCGAGGAGATCACGCGCCTCACGCGCCTCTTCGTCTCGCACGGCGTCGGCAAGATCAGGCTCACCGGCGGCGAGCCGCTCTTGCGCAAGAACGTCGAGGAACTCGTCGCCCAGCTGAGCCAGCTGCGCACGCCCGAAGGCAGGCTGCTCGACCTGACGCTGACGACCAACGGCTCGCTGCTCGCGCGCAAGGCGCAGGCGCTGAAGGACGCGGGGCTCGCGCGCGTCACCGTCAGCCTCGACGCGCTCGACGACGCGATCTTCCGGCGCATGAACGACGTCGACTTCCCCGTCGCCGACGTGCTGCGCGCCATCGATCGCGCGATGGAAGTCGGCCTCGGCCCGGTGAAGGTCAACATGGTCGTCAAGCGCGGCACGAACGACCACGAGATCGTTCGCATGGCGCGCCACTTCCGCGGCAGCGGCGCGGTGCTGCGTTTCATCGAGTACATGGACGTCGGCGCGAGCAACGGCTGGCGGATGGACGAGGTGCTGCCGTCGAAGGACGTGATCGCGCGGCTGCAGGCCGAGTTCGGCCTCGAGCCGCTGCAGGCGCAGGCCCTCGGCGAGACGGCGCAGCGCTGGCGCTACGTGGACGGCGCAGGCGAGATCGGCGTCATCTCGAGCGTCACGCAGGCGTTTTGCCGCGACTGCAACCGCGCCCGGCTGTCGACCGAAGGCAAGCTCTTCCTGTGCCTGTTTGCGACGCGCGGCCACGACCTGCGCGCGCTGCTGCGCGGTGGCTGCAGCGACGCGCAGATCTCGGCCGCGATCGCGCCGATCTGGCAGCAGCGCGACGACCGCTACTCGGAGCTGCGCAGCGCGCTGCCGCGCGAACACGACGCCGATGCGGCGGCACCGAAGCGCGTCGAGATGCACTACATCGGCGGATGAGTCTCTTCCCGCGCGCCGTTCGCAACCGGCTCGCCTGGGCCGCGGCGGCAAGCGTTGGGCTGCCGTGGGCGGCGGGCGCCTGGGTCAAGCACGGCATCGAGTCGCAGGCGGCGTTCGACGCCGCGCGCCGCGTTCTGCTGATCGACTATCTGGTCGCCGGCACGATACTCGCGGCGCTGTCGATGTTGCTCGCGGTCGCGGTCGGCTGCTGGGTGACGGCGGTGATGAAGGGGCCGCGCCGCAGCGCCGACTCGTTCCCGGTCGACGCGCCGCGCCTGGGCCCGTGATTGCGCGCGCCGACATCACCGGGCTGGTGCTGGCCGGCGGCCGCGGCAGCCGCATGGGCGGCATCGACAAGGGGCTGCAGAGCTACCAGGGCGTGCCGCTCGCGATGCACGCGATGCTGCGCCTCGCGCCGCAGGTCGGCCACGTGATGATCAACGCCAACCGCAACCTCGCCGCCTACGAGTCGTTCGGCGTGCCGGTCTACACCGACGCCAGCGGCGACTTCGCCGGCCCGCTCGCCGGCTTCGTCGCCGGGCTCGAGCAGTGCGACACGCCCTACCTCGCCACCGTGCCGTGCGACTCGCCGCTCTTTCCGGCCGACCTCGTCGCGCGGATGGCGACAGCGCTCGCCGACGCGAAGGCCGAGATCGCCGTCGCCTGCGCCCCCGAAGGAGGCGAGATGCGGCCGCAGCCGGTGTTTTGCCTGATGAGTGCGGCGCTGCTCGAGAGCCTCGTGCGCTTCACGCAGTCGGGCGGCCGCAAGATCGACCGCTGGACGGCGCAGCACGCCTGCGTCGAGGTGCCGTTTCACGACGCGCGCGCGTTCGCCAACGCCAACACGCTGGCCGAACTGCACGAGCTGCAGCAGCCGCCATCGACACCTGATGACTGACAGTTTCGTGCTGCGCCCGATGAGCGCGGCCGACCTCGCGGCGTACAAGGCCTTGCGCGACGCGGCGCTCGCCGAACGCCCCGAAGCCTTCAGCTCGGACGCCGAAACCGAACTGCGCCGCCCGCCCGAGACCTACCTCGCGCGGCTCGCCGGCGCGGCCGACGGCGGCTGGCCGTTCACGCTCACCGCGTGGCGCGGCGGCCGCCTGATCGGCGCCGTCACCTGCG
This sequence comes from Ideonella sp., assembly GCA_039807955.1. Taxonomy (GTDB): domain Bacteria; phylum Pseudomonadota; class Gammaproteobacteria; order Burkholderiales; family Burkholderiaceae_C; genus CAIKUF01. Next base: position 8,271 of record JBDHSE010000043.1, read on the forward strand.
AGCGCGACGCGCGCGTCAAGGTCAGCCATGTCGGCAAGGTCGTCGGCATGATGGTCGAGCCGCGCTCGCGCGGACGCGGCGTCGGCCGCGCGCTGCTCGATGCCTGCATCGCGCGGGCGCGCGAGCGCGGACTCTCGCTGCTGACGCTGTCGGTGACGAGCGACAACACGGCCGCCATCGATCTCTACACCGATACGGGCTTCGTCCGCTACGGCAGGCTCGAACGCGCGATCCGCGTCGGCGCGCGCTTTCACGCCAAGGACTTGATGGTGCTCGAACTGGACCGGAAAATCTGACGCATGAAGAGCCTCGTCCAGATCGCCGCCGAGGTGAGCGGCTACGACCCGCAGGCGCTGCCCGTCGCGCAGGCGCGCGAGTTCATCGCCCGCCTCGTGCCGCGCGTCACGGCCGTCGAGATGCTGTCGCTGCGTTCGGCGCTCGGGCGCGTGCTCGGGCGCGACATCGTCTGCGCGTTCAACGTGCCGGCGCACCACAACGCGGCGATGGACGGCTACGCGCTGCGCGGCAGCGATCTGGCGGCCGACGCGCCGGCGCGGCTCGCGCTGGCCGGCACCGGCCTCGCCGGCCAGCCCTTTTGCGGCGAAGTGCCCGCTGGGCACTGCGTTCGCATCACGACCGGCGCCGTGATGCCTGCCGGGCTCGATACCGTCGTGCCGCAGGAGTTCGTCCGCCTCGACGGCAACGCAGTCATCGTGCCGCCGGGCACCGTTCGCAGCGGCGACAACCGCCGCTTCGCCGGCGAGGACCTCGCGGCCGGCGAGGCGGCGTTGCCCGCCGGCCGCATCCTGCGCCCCGCCGATCTCGGCATGATCGCCTCGCTCGGGGTCGCCGAGGTGCCGGTGCTGCGCCGGCTGCGCGTCGCGTTCTTCTCGACCGGCGACGAGCTGCGATCGATCGGCGAGCCGCTCGACGCGGGCTGCGTCTACGACAGCAACCGCTACACGCTGTGGGGCATGCTGCAGCGCCTGGGCGTCGAAGTGCTCGACCTCGGCGTCGTGCGCGACGACCCGGCGGCGCTGGAGTGCGCGTTTCGCGAAGCGGCGGCGTGTGCCGACGCGGTGATCACGTCGGGCGGCGTCAGCGTCGGCGAGGCCGACCACACGAAGCAGATCATGGCCAGGCTCGGCGAAGTCCTCTTCTGGCGCATCGCGATGCGGCCTGGGCGGCCGATGGCGATCGGCAGGATTGCTGCCGGCGCCGCGCAAGGCATCGAAGCCGGCGGCCACTCCGCGATCCTGTTCGGCCTGCCCGGCAACCCGGTCGCCGTGATGGTGACGTTCTACGCGTTCGTGCGCGACGCGCTGCTCGCGATGAGCGGCGCCCGTGTCGAGCCGCTTGCGATGCTGCACGCGGCAACGACGACCGCGATCCGCAAGCGCCCCGGCCGCACCGAATTCCAGCGCGGCACGGTCTGCCGCGGCGCCAACGGCGGCTGGCAGGTGACGATCGCCGGCGCGCAGGGCTCGGGCATCCTGCGCAGCATGAGCGCGGCCAACGGCCTCGTCGTGCTGGCTCACGATCAGGGCGACGTGGCAGTGGGCGAGACGGTCGACGTGCTGCCGTTCGACGGTCTGGTGTAGCCCGGCAGGCTTGCCGCCGCCAGGACGCAGGATCAGAGGTACGGTGCGGCGCCCCGATTGGCGAGCCCGTCGGCGCGCTCGTTGCCGGCGTCGCCCGAGTGGCCCTTGACCCAGCGCCAGTGCACGTCGTGCTGAGCGCGCAGCGCATCGAGCCGCGCCCACAGCTCGGCGTTCTTCACCGGCTTCCTGTCGGCGGTCTTCCAGCCGCGCTGCTTCCAGCCGTGGATCCACTCGGTGATGCCCTTCCTCACGTACTCGCTGTCGGTGTGGATCGTCACCGTGCAGGTGCGCTTGAGCGACGCGAGCGCCTCGATCACGGCGGTCAGTTCCATCCGGTTGTTCGTCGTCAGCGCCTCGCCGCCGCACAGTTCCTTCTCGTGGCCGTCGGCGGCGAGCCAGGCGCCCCAGCCGCCCGGGCCGGGGTTGCCCTTGCACGCGCCGTCGGTGTAGATCGTCACCTGCGGGCGGCGGATCGCGGGGCGGCCGGCCGAAGCGTCGGTCGTCATGCCGCTTCGCGGTGGTTCGCGACCGCTGTCGGCGCCGCGATCGGCTTCGCCGGCTGCTGGCGCACGAGGCCGACGAGGCGCATGCCGCGCACGCGCTTGACGGCGACGAGGAAGTAGACCGCACCGAACACCGGCCAGAACCGGTCTCCGGCGCGCTCCATCCAGGCCAGGCGCGTCAGGCCCTTCTCGGACGTGAACGGCGGCCGGTAGCAGCCGAAGCGCCCGCCCTCGACTTCGAAGCTCAAGAGGCGCAGCCAGTCGCGCAGCCGGCCGTAGCGCAGGAACTCGCCGTCGCTCGGCAGGTACAGCGGCGCGGAAAGACCGAGGCGCCGGCGGATGCGCCCGAGCCTCTGGCGCAGCCCCCACAGGCTGAACGGATTGAAGCCGAGGATGACGACCCTTCCCTCGGGCCGCAGCACGCGCTCGACCTCGCGCAGCGCTCGATGCGCGTCGTGCGCGAGTTCCAGCGTGTGCGGCATGACGACCAGATCGAGGCTCTGGCTGTCGATCGGCAGCGCCTCGAAGTCACAGCGCAGCAGCGCTGCGGCCGAGAGTTGCGCGTCGTCGCCGGGCGCCGCCGCCGTCGCGTCGAGCGCGATCCAGCGGTGCGGCATGCGGTTCGCGCGCAGCGCGTCGAGCTCGGGCAGGCCGAGCTGCAGCGCGTGAAAGCCGAACACGTCGGCCACCGTCTGATCGAGCTCGCGCTGCTCCCAGCCAAGCAAATAGCGGCCCGCAGGGGTTTTCAACCAGCGAGCCAAACCTATAATCGCGCGATCTTGCGTCATGAAATCGACTGCACCGCCACCCTCGACAACCAGGACATCCGGCCCGGCGCACGCCGCGAGGCGATCGCCATCGGCCGGCCGGCGCCGGTGCAACGAGCGATGAATGCAATGGCATCGGTGCAGGCCGGCATTCTAGTGACGCACCCGCGCGGCGGCCATCCCGGGCACACGCTGCAACGACATGCCGCCCTCGACTGCGCCGCGTTCGACGCGGCGCGCGCGGCGACGCTCCAATCGAAGGACAAGAAACGATGACGATGCGCCTGTTCGCCCTGATCGGTGCCCTGCTGCTCGCAGGCTGCGCGGCGACCCCAAGCCACACCGACACGGCGGCAGCATCGACATCCGAGGTCTCGCTCCCGGCGCCGGCCGCGCAGACGGCGTCCGCGCCGCAGGCGGCGCAGATGGCCGCCGCCAAGCGCGCTTCGCGCATGGCAGGCAGCGGCCTCGACCCCGATGACGAGGCGGCGCGCACCGACCTCTGGGTTCGCGTGCGGCGCGGCTTCGCGATCCCCGATCTCGACACCGACCTCGTGCGCAAGGGCGAGCAGTGGTACACGAGCCGGCCCGACTACGTGCAACGCATGACCGAGCGTTCGAGCCGCTACCTGTTCTACATCGTCGAGGAGATCGAGCGCCGCGGCATGCCGACCGAGATCGCGCTGCTGCCGTTCATCGAGAGCGCGTTCAACCCGCAGGCGATCTCGACCGCGAAGGCGTCGGGCATGTGGCAGTTCATGGCCGCGACCGGCAAGGACTTCGACCTCAAACAAAACGTCTTTCGCGACGACCGGCGCAACGTCATCGCATCGACCCGCGCCGCGCTCGACTACCTGACGAAACTGCACGACCAGTTCGGCGACTGGCAGCTCGCGCTCGCCGCCTACAACTGGGGCGAAGGCAGCGTGCAGCGCGCGATCGACCGCAACCAGCGCGCCGGCAAGCCGGCTGACTACCTCAGTCTGAAGATGCCGGACGAGACGCGCTACTACGTGCCCAAGCTGCAGGCGGTGAAGAACATCGTCGCCGACCCGGCCGGCTTCGGCCTGACGCTGCCGCCGCTGCCGAACCATCCGTACTTCCAGAGCGTGCCGATCGAGCGCGACATCGACGTTGCCCTCGCCGTACAGCTCTCCGGCGTCTCGATGGAGGAGTTCAAGACCCTCAATCCGCAGATGAACAAGCCGGTCATCCTCGCCGCCGGCACGCCGCAGATCCTGCTGCCCTACGACAACGCGAACCAGTTCCTGCACCGGCTCGCCGCCTACGACGGCAGCACCGCGAGTTGGACGGCGTGGGTCGCGCCCAAGACGCTCAAGCCCGCGGCCGTCGCCGAGCAGGTCGGGATGAGCGAGCAGAAGCTGCGCGACGTGAACCGCATCCCGCCGAAGATGCTCGTCAAGGCCGGATCGACGCTGATCGTGCCGCGCGACGCGAAGCGCCAGGCCGACGTGCCGGTGCACGTCGCCGACGGCGCGACGCTCGCGCTCGCGCCCGACCTGCCGCCGCTGCAGAAGAAGACGCTGCGGGCGGGCAAGAAGGACAGCGTGGCGTCGATCGCGCACCGCTACCGGGTCAGCACGGCGCAGGTCGCCGAGTGGAACGACGTCGCCGAATCGGCGCACTTCAAGCGCGGGCAGGCGGTAATCGTCTACCTGCCGGCCAAACGCGCCCGCGTCGCGGCGGCCGGATCGGGCAAGGGAACGAAGCATGCCAAGGCGAGCGCGCATTCCGCATCGAAGCCGGTGCGCGTCGCAGCCAAGTCGCCGAAGAAGAAGGTTGCCGCGTCCGGCAAACGCGACAGCACATCTAGCGTGCGCGTCGCCGAATCCGGCTCGCGCGACGCGACGAACATCCATTGACCCCGGCCGGTCGCCGACCGGCCCGGGCTCGATTGACGCGCTTCAGCCGAAGTTCGCTTCGACGAACTTCCAGTTGACGAGCGAGGCGAGGAAGGTCTCGACCCACTTCGGCCGCAGGTTGCGGTAGTCGATGTAGTAGGCGTG
>JBDHSE010000044.1:0-13166 GCA_039807955.1 Ideonella sp.
ATTCCCGACGAGAAGAAGACGCTGCGCAACGGCGTCGTCAAGACGATCCAGACGCCGGCGTGGAAGGAGATCCAGGCCGACCTGCTGCGCTACGCCGGCGAGGCCGGCATCCCGCGCGACACGCCGTGGGCGCAGCTCACCGCCGCGCAGCGCGACTGGGTGATCGAGGGCGGCCCGGGCTGGAAGGGCAACTGGAACAAGCAGTGGTACGGCATCCGGCGCTTCTTCGGCTACCTGGAGAGCAAGGCCTACAAGATGCACATCCGGGTGCTGCTGTCCAAGTACCGCAGCTACACGCCGTGCCCGGGGTGCGCCGGCGCGCGGCTCAAGACCGAGGCGCTGCTCTGGCGGCTCGGCGGCAAGGCCGACGCCGACGCCGTGATGCCGCCCGCGCAGCGCCAGATGCCGGTTGGCGTGGCGTGGTCGCGCGAGCAGCTCGAGGCGCTGCCCGGGCTCAGCCTGCACGACCTGATGCAGTTGCCGCTGGACCGGTTGCGGGCGTTCTTCGACGGCCTGTTCGCGGTCGCGCCGAGCGGTGGCGCGCCGGATGCGGCGAACACCGCGCTGCAGCTGCTGCTGGACGAGATCCGCACCCGCTTGAAGTACCTCTGCGACGTGGGCATAGCCTACCTGACGCTCGACCGCCAGAGCCGCACGCTGTCGGGCGGCGAGGTGCAGCGCATCAACCTGACGACGGCGCTCGGCACCTCGCTCGTCAACACCATGTTCGTCCTCGACGAGCCTTCGATCGGCCTGCATCCGCGCGACATGGGCCGCATCGTCGAGGCGATGCAGCGCCTGCGCGACGCCGGCAACACGCTCGTCGTCGTCGAGCACGACCCTGCCGTGATGCTCGCCGCCGACCGCCTGATCGACATGGGCCCCGGCCCCGGCGAGCGCGGCGGGCGCATCGTCTTCGACGGCACGCCCGACGCCGCGCGCAGCGCGGCTACGCTGACCGGCGACTACCTCGGCGCGAGGAAGCAGGTCGACATCGGCCAGCGCCGCGCGGTCGATGCCGGCACGCCGCGGCTGATCGTGCAGGGCGCGCGCGAGCACAACCTGAAGAACCTCACCGTCGAATTCCCGCTGCAGCGGCTGGTGTGCGTCACCGGCGTCTCGGGCTCGGGCAAGTCGACGCTGATGCAGGACCTGCTCTACCCTGCGCTCGCGCGCCACTTCGGCAAGGCGACCGAATCGCCCGGCGCGCACGACGCCCTGCTCGGCGCCGATTGGCTGACGGATGCGGTGTTTGTCGACCAGAGCCCGATCGGCAAGACGACGCGCTCGAACCCGGCGAGCTACGTCGGCGCGTTCGACGAGATCCGCAAGCTCTTCGCGCAGACGCCGCTCGCATCGCAGCGCGGCTACGGCGCGAGCACGTTCAGCTTCAACGCCGGCGACGGCCGCTGCCCGACCTGCGGCGGATCGGGCTTCGAGCACGTCGAGATGCAGTTCCTGTCCGACGTCTACCTGCGCTGCCCGGATTGCGACGGCCGGCGCTATCGCAGCGAGATCCTCGACGTGAAGCTCGATCGCCGCTTGTCAGGTGACGAGCTTCGCGATCTGAGCGTCGCCGACGTTCTCGAACTCACCGTCAGCGAGGCGGTGCAGCTCTTTCGCGACGACCGCGAGGTGCTGCGCGTGCTGCAGCCCATCGTCGACGTCGGCCTCGAGTACGTCAAGCTCGGCCAGCCGGTGCCGACGTTGTCCGGCGGCGAGGCGCAGCGCCTCAAGCTCGCGGGCTTCCTTGCCGAGACGGCGGCCGAGGCGTCGGCGTCGCGCCAGGCGGTCGCGCGCAAGGGCCGGCTCTTCCTGTTCGACGAGCCGACGACCGGGCTGCACTTCGACGACATCGCCAAGCTGATGCGCGCGCTGCGCAAGCTGCTCGCGGCGGGCCATTCGCTGATCGTGATCGAGCACAACCTCGACGTCATCCGCAGCGCCGACTGGATCGTCGATCTCGGCCCCGAGGGCGGCGAGGGCGGCGGCGAGATCGTCTGCAGCGGAACGCCCGACGACGTGAAGGCGCATCCGACCTCGCACACCGGCCGCGCGCTGCGCGATTACGAGCAGGCGCTGCATTCGCATCGGGCCGAGGAAGGCGTGCCATTGCAGGCGCGGCTGTGGCGGCGCCGCGCCCTCACCCCCGGCCCTCTCCCGGGGGGAGAGGGGGCAATCCAGATCGTCAACGCGCGCGAGCACAACCTGAAGGCGATGGACGTCGCGATCCCGCGCGGGCAGTTCAGCGTCGTCACCGGCGTCAGCGGGTCGGGCAAGAGCACGCTCGCGTTCGACATCCTGTTCAACGAGGGCCAGCGGCGCTACCTCGAATCGCTCAACGCGTACGCGCGCAGCATCGTCCAGCCGGCCGGCCGGCCCGAGGTCGATGCGGTCTACGGCATCCCGCCGACGGTCGCGATCGAGCAGCGATTGAGCCGCGGCGGGCGCAAGAGCACGGTCGCCACCACGACCGAGGTCTGGCACTTCCTGCGCCTGCTGTACGTGAAGCTCGGCCTGCAGCACTGCACGAAGGACGGCACGCCGGTGAGGCCGCAAAGCGCCGAGAGCATCGCCGCGCAACTGCTGCGCCCTGCCGAGCAGGGCGGCCACCGCGGCGAGCACGTCGGCCTGCTCGCGCCGCTCGTCGTCGCCCGCAAGGGCGTCTACACCGATCTCGCGAAGTGGGCCAAGGCGCGCGGCCACACGCATCTGCGCGTCGACGGCGAGTTCCTGCCGGTCGATCCGTGGCCGCGGCTCGACCGCTTCCGCGAGCACACGATCGAGCTGCCGGTCGGCGACATCGTCGTCGGCGTCGGGAACGAGGCCGAGTTGCGTGCGCTGCTCGCGCGTGCGCTCGAGGTCGGCAAGGGCGTGATGCACCTGCTCGCGCCGCTCGACGGCCTGGCGCAGGCGATGGAGGCCGCGCTGCCGACGGCGGGCATAGGCGGCGTCAAGGTCTTCTCGACCAAGCGCGCCTGCCCCACCTGCGGCACGAGCTACCCCGAGCTCGACCCGCGCATGTTCAGCTACAACAGCAAGCACGGCTGGTGCCCGAGCTGCGTCGGCACCGGCCTCTCGCTTTCTCGCGAGCAGCGCAAGGCGTACGACGACTCGGTGCGCGAAGACGACGGCCACGGCCGCGAGCAGAGCTTCCCGTCCGAGGAGATGGAGGTCGAAGGCGTCGCCGACACGCCTTGCCCGGAGTGCCACGGCACGCGGCTGAACGCCGCCGCGCGCGCGGTGACCTTCGACGGCCGCGCGATCAGCGCCGTCGCCGCCGATTCGATAGACGACGCGGCGCGCTGGGTCGAGGGGCTGGGGCGCGACGGCGCGTTGAGCGCGCGCGAGCGCGGCATCGCGCGCGACGTCATCAGCGAGATACGCAGCCGGCTCGCCTTCCTGCAGGAAGTCGGCCTCGGCTACCTGACGCTCGACCGTGCGGCGCCGACCTTGAGCGGCGGCGAGGCGCAGCGCATCCGCCTCGCGGCGCAGCTCGGCAGCAACCTGCAGGGTGTGTGCTACGTGCTCGACGAGCCGACCATCGGCCTGCACCCGCGCGACAACCAGGTGCTGCTCGGCGCGCTCGCGACGCTCGCCGACAAGGGCAACACGCTCGTCGTCGTCGAACACGACGAGGACACGATGCGCCGCGCCGACCACCTGATCGACATCGGCCCCGGCGCCGGCAAGCGCGGTGGCCGGCTCGTCGCGCAGGGCAGCGCGGCGGACCTGTCGGCGGCGCCCGATTCGGTCACCGGCCGCCTGCTCGCGAACCCGCCGCGCCATCCGCTGCAGGCGCGGCGCGCGGTCGATGCGAGCACGCCGATGTTGCGCCTGCACGGCGCTTCGCTGCACAACCTGCGCCAGCTCGACGTCGGCATCCCGATCGGCCGCCTCGTCGCCGTGACCGGCGTCAGCGGCTCGGGCAAGAGCACGCTCGCGCGCGACGTGCTGCTTGCCAACGTCCATGCCGCCGTCGCCCAGCGCGCGACGAAGGCGGGGCGCGACGCGGCGGCGTCGGGCGCGCAGCCGACGTGGGTCGGCTGCGCGGGCATGAGCGGCGTCGAGGCGATCGCGCGCGTGCTCGAGGTCGACCAGACGCCGATCGGCAAGACGCCGCGATCCTGCCCCGCGACCTACATCGGCTTCTGGGACACGGTGCGCAGGCTGTTCGCCGAGACGCTCGAGGCACGCGCCCGCGGCTACGCGCCGGCCCGGTTCTCGTTCAACACCGGCGAAGGCCGCTGCGCGACCTGCGAAGGCCAGGGCCTGCGAACGATCGCGATGAGCTTCCTGCCCGACGTGAAGGTGCTGTGCGACACCTGCCGCGGCGAACGCTTCAACGCCGAGACGCTCGCCGTGAGCTGGCGGGGAAAAAGCATCGGCGACGTGCTGAAGATGGAGGTCGACGAGGCAGTCGACTTCTTCGCCGCGCTGCCGGCGATCGCGCACCCGCTGCAGTTGCTGAAGGACGTCGGCCTCGGCTACCTGACGCTCGGCCAGCCGTCGCCGACGCTCTCCGGCGGCGAGGCGCAGCGCATCAAGCTGGTCAGCGAACTCGTCAAGGTCCGCGACGACGTGACGCGCAGAGGCCAGAAGACGCCGCACACACTCTACGTCCTCGACGAGCCGACCGTCGGCCTGCACATGGCCGACGTCGAGAAGCTGGTGCGCGTGCTGCACCGCCTCGTCGACGCCGGCCACAGCGTCGTCGTCATCGAACACGACCTCGACGTCATCGCCGAGGCCGATTGGGTCATAGACCTCGGGCCCGAAGGGGGCGCCGCGGGCGGCAGCATCGTCGCCGAAGGGACACCGGAGCAGGTGGTGGCCTGCGGCAGTCACACCGGCATCGCGCTGGCGCCGGTGCTAGCGCGGCGGTAGCCGGGCGACCGGGCGGCAGGCGCCAGAAGGCAGGCACCCGCGCTCCGAGCGTCGGCCTGCGCGTGTCACCGTCGGCCCCGAGGAAGTGGACCAAGGCCACCATGCCACGCGAATGCAGGGCGTATTGCGCGATGTGCGCCACGCTTTCCTGGGCCTGTGTGCGCATTTCACGCCATCACGGACACCCATTTCACGGGATCGCGGACAGCGTTTCAGGGCAACAGACTTCACCAAATGACGAAGCCGGCATCTACGCCGGCCTGTCGTCGATGAAGGGCGTGCGCAGTCGCCCCGAACCGATCAGCGCCGTCGGCGCTTTGCAGCGAACGCGACGCTGGCCAGACCGATGAGCAGCAGGGCGTAAGACTGCGGCTCCGGCACCGCGACCAGCGTGCCGTACTCCAACTGATCGAAGCCGACCGTGCCGTTGTCGCCAGAGATCACCACCGAGTGAATGCCGGCCATGCTGAACTGCAGGACCGGGCCGGAAACGCCGAAGACCTTGTCGTCGGTGTCGCTGGTGGTGCCCAGCACGTTTCCGGCAGCATCGTAGGCGGTCGCAAACACGTGACCATAGCCCAGAGGAAACCAGTCGCCCTGGATCTTGAAGGCGTCCGTCACCGCCTTCGTCGAGGTGTCGGCGACATCGAAGAACGAGATCGTGATCGGGGCGTTGTAGTCCAGACGGCCATCCGCCGTAGTGCCTCCGATGATGTTCGGGACGCTTGGGGTGGGATTGCCAGCGCCGTGATCGACCAACGCGGCATATCCTGCCAGCGATGTGAACGAGACGCCGTAAGACGCCAGGTACTGGCTGGTCAACTGGCTCCCGATCGGTACCGGGCTTCCTGGCGCGTTCGCCATCGCGCTGAGTCCGCCCGGCATTTCCTCGAACGTGATCACCGTGTCAGCCTGTGCGGCGGCAGCCAGGCCGAATGCCAAAGAGGCTGCAGCAACGCGGATGCGGCATGTTCTCATGAGCGTCCTCCAGAAGGTTGCCGGGCGTGGCAGCGGCCCGTTGCGTCGAGACTAACCCACCCCCGCGCGCAGTCAATCCCGCATCCACGGGGTGCCCGTTCGCGGCAGCGGCCGTCCACCAGGTTCTCGGCCATTGGCGATGCGGTGAGTGCAAGCCCGAGCGACCGGTCGCAGGGTTCCTGACGCGCGCGCGGGCGGTCATGGCGAGCGGGGGTTAATCGGCAGACTGCGGCAGTTTACCGGACACGCGCGCAGGCGATCATCCAACGGCTTGGGGTCGATCGCCCGCACTCGCGGGCTACGCCTGCCGCGGACTCAGATGGCCAGCAGCACAGCCAACGCACTCGGGTCCGCCCTGCGCTGCTCGACGAGCTCGATCGGCGCGATCAGCGGACCACCCTCGCCCGCGCAAACCCAAGCATCGCGTCGACCAGGACGAGCAGCCTGCGCCGCAGCGGCTCGAAGCCGGCGTGCGGCGAACGCTTCAACGCCGAGACGCTCGCCGTGAGCTGGCGTGGCAAGAGCATCGGCGACGTGCTGAAGATGGAGGTCGACGAAGCGGTCGGCTTCTTCGCGCCGCTGCCGGCGATCGCGCATCCGCTGCAACTGCTGAAGGACGTCGGCCTCGGCTACCTGACGCTCGGCCAGCCGTCGCCGACCTTGAGCGGGGGCGAGGCGCAGCGCATCAAGCTCGTAAGCGAACTCGTCAAGGTGCGCGACGACGTGACACGAAGAGGCCAGAGGACACCGCACACACTCTACGTCCTCGACGAGCCGACCGTCGGCCTGCACATGGCCGATGTCGAGAAGCTCGTGCGCGTGCTGCACCGCCTCGTCGACGCCGGCCACAGCGTCGTCGTCATCGAGCACGATCTCGACGTGATCGCCGAGGCCGACTGGGTGATCGACCTCGGGCCCGAGGGCGGCGCCGCGGGCGGGCGCGTCGTCGCCGAAGGGACGCCGGAGCAGGTGGTCGCTGCTGGCAGTCATACCGGCATCGCGCTGGCGCCGGTGCTGGCGCGCGGCGCCGACCGCGTGACCGCGGGGCTGGTCGAGGAAGCGGTCAGTCGCGCGCCAGGCGCTTGACCACGGCCGCACTCGTCAGCAGCTCGAGCTGCGCCTCGAGCCGGATCACGCGCTCGGTCAGGTTCTCGATCTTGAGCTGCTGCGACTTGATCGCCTCGCTCTGGCGAACGACGCGATCCTCGAGCCTGATCATCGCGGTGAGCGCGCTCCAGACGCGGTCGGTCACGCCCATCACGCCGCCTTGCGCGCGGCGGTCTTGCGGCGCTTTGCGGCGGCGGATCCTTCCATCGCCGCGATGCGCGCATTGCTCGCTTCGACGAACGCGAGCGCATCGTCGATAGCCGCCGCCGCGCGCTCGGCGGCGCTGCGCGCGGCGTCGGCGAGGGCGCCGAGTTCCTCGTCGGCCCCTTCAGCTTCGTAGGCCGCCGCACCGCGGCGCATCAGCTCGGATACAGGCAGGCCAAGCCGCTTCGCCTTCGCGACGAGGCCCTTCTTCTCGCGCGGGGTCGCCTGGACGACGATGCGTTCGATGGCTGCTTCCATGGCTGTGCTCCGGAACTGGGTTGGGTCGATATGGACATTCTATGTACATGGCAGCGGTCGTCAAGCCAGATGCCGCCCCGCCGGCCGAGGGCGGCCCGCGGCTTCAAGGTTCAGCCGCGCGTGGCGCGCCGAGTGCAGCGATGCGCTGCGCCATCGCGAGGTCGGGTTCGGACAGCTTCTGCGGGCTTCGGTCAACTGCGGGAACAAGCGTCACCATGTTGTCCGGATATACCCGCACTCGGCACGCTGTTCTGATCGAGCGCAATCCTCGTTGTCCCCAGTCTGCCAAAGGCGCGAAATACTTGGCATAGTGCGCGGCACGGCTGGCTCCGAGCCGTGAGAAGAAGATCGCCGCCGGTGCTGCTCGCAACTGACTTGGGAGGATTGCATGTCTGCAAGTGATGACCCGATCGATTTCGGCCCGCGCAGCAATGACTCGGACTTTGCGGGCCTCGATGAACGGGCTGCGCAGGCTGCCGGGTCCTCCGAGGGCGCACGTGCGCCGGTCGCGGGGCTGCTGCCGTTTCGCGTCCGGATCGCCGACTCCGAGCGGGATCTGCTGCGCGTTCAAAGCCTGCGCGAAGCTGCATACGGCCACCATCTGCCCGCGCTGGCGGCGCAATTCGGCAAGGCCGACCCGGTCGATCGCTGGCCCGACGTGACGATCTTCTACGCCGAGGACAAGTCCTCCGCGCGCGTCGTCGGTTCGGCGCGCCTGCAGTCCAATCACACGCGCCCGCTGCAGATCGAGCAGAGTACCATGCTGCCGGATCGCCTGCGCGGACGGCTGCTCGCCGAAGTCACGCGCATGACGGTGATCCCGGGCTATCCGCACCCGGTCAAGCTGGCGCTCGTCAAGGCGATCCACCTGTACTGCGTCGCGATGCAGATCGGCGGCATCGTCTGCGCGTCGCGGCCGTCGCTGATGCGCCAGTACCTGAATCTCGGCTTCGAGGATCTGTACGGCGACGAGCGCCTCGTCCCGATGGCCCACGGCAGCAACCTCCCGCATCGAGTGCTGTTTCGCGACCCGGTGACCTCCGAAGCGCACCATCGCGCGCGGCGCCACCCGGACTACGACTTCGTGTTCCGCACCTACCAGCCCGACATCGAAGTCTTCGACCGTGTCCAGCGGGCGCCCGACCCGTTGCGCCTACCCGAGCAGGTGGACGAGCCGCGCTACAGCCGCGTCGCGTAGGCCGAGTCGAGCGCGTCGGCCTGCGTGCTGCCGGAGTGCGGCACGATCGAGAAGGCGGCCAGGATCTGGCGCAGTTCATGGTCGGTGAACGGCTTGCCGAGGAAGGCGTCCATCCCCGCCGCGCGGCATTGCTCGCGGTCCTGCTGGAAGACGTTGGCGGTCAGCGCGACGATCGGCGAGCGTTCGAGGCCATGCTCGCGCTCGAAGGCGCGCACCCGGCGGCAGGCCTCGAAGCCGTCGATCCCGGGCATCTGACAGTCGAGCAGCACGATGTCGGGCCGCGTGCCGTGGGTGCACATGCGCTCGATGACGCCGTGCCCCGAGACGACGTGTTCGACGTCGAGCCCCATGCGCTCGAGCGCCGCGGTCGTCACCAGCGCGTTCACCTCGTTGTCTTCGGCGAGCAGCACGCTGCGGTCGCCGAAGCGCTCGACGGCGAAGCCTGATTCGCCTCCCGGCCGGGTTGGCGGCTCCTGCGGCGCGGGCAGCCGGGCCAGCGGCAGTTCGACCGTGAACACCGAGCCGCGGCCGGGGACGCTCTCGCAAGCGATGTCGCCGCCCATGGTGCGGCAGATCTCGCGCGTGATGTGAAGCCCGAGGCCGGTGCCGCCATGGCGCCGGCTCGGCGACGCGTCGCCCTGGCGGAAGGGCTCGAAGAGCTGGGCGAGCGTCTGCGCATCGATCCCGACGCCGGTGTCGGCAACTGTGATCGCGATGCCCTGCGCACCGCGCAGCGGCGTGACGCGCAGCTGCACGACACCGCCGGCCTCGGTGAACTTGAGCGCATTGCCGAGCAGGTTGAGCACGATCTGGCGCAGCCGGAAGTGGTCGGCGCTCGCGTAGTACGGCAGCGGCAGCTGCATCTCCACCGAGAGCTCGAGGCCGCGCTCCTGCGCCGTCGGCATGCACATCGCGGCGGCGTCCTCGATCACGCGCGCGACGTTGATCTCGGACGGATGCATGTCGATGCCGTGCGCCTTGAAGCGGGAGAACTCGAGGATGTTGTTGATAAGCCCGAGCAGGTGCTCGCCCGAGCGCCGGATCAATGCGATCGTCTCGCGGTCCTCCGCGCCGACCCGCGTCGTCAGGTTGCGCGACAGGCCGAGGATGCCGTGCAGCGGCGTGCGCAACTCGTGGCTCATGTTGGCAACGAAGGCGTCCTTGGCGCGGCTCTCCTGCTTGGCCTGCTCGAGCGCCTCGGACAGCTGGCCGGTCAGCGCGGCATTGCGAAAGCGCAGCGCGAGCAGCTCGACGACGTGCCGTTCCGAGCGGCGGGCGGCGGCGAGCAGCAGGACGAGAAAGACCGCGACCGAGGCTGCGCCGTAGTAGCCGAAGGAGTCGCCGCGCCAGGCGAAGTACGCAATCGTCGGCAGCAGGGTCGAAGCGGTGAAGGCGGCGCAGGCGCGCCAGTCGGCCTGGATGGCGAACGCGGCCACCGCGGCGACGCCGGCGAGCGATGCGGCGATGACGGTCATGTCGGGGAGGTTGTCGGGCACCATCAGCAGGACCCCGGCAGAGCCCCATGTCAGTCCGTCGAGCAGCAGCAGCGCCGTGCCCCAGCCGAGCCAGGTGAGCGTGTCGCTGCGGCGCCGGGCGAAGAGGACTGCGTGCGCCGCGCGCGGCAGCACGCCAAGCACCTTCAGCCCCAGCCACAGCACCAAGGCCGCATCGGCGACCGTGCCGCGCACGTGCCAGGCGAGCCCGAAGGCGAACGCCGTCGCCAGGATCATGCCCGGAAAGGGCGTCTCGAACAGCATCCGCATCTGTTCGACGCGGACGTTGTGGCGGACGGCGGGGTCCATGTTGCGGATCATGGCAGGCGTGTTCGACGGGATCGAAGCCATCGCACGAGCCGAGGGCCGCGCGATCTCGAATCCGGCATTGTCGGGCCTGTACAAGCCCGCGGCCCGACGACATTCCCGCAGCGCCGTGCGAAACGGCGCAAGGGTCGGCCGCGCGCCTACCAGCCGCTTGCGGCGTTCGTCACCGCATCGAGCGCCGCCGCGAGCGGATCGCCTGCAACACGCGCCAGCCGAGCAGCACGAAGACGATCGCAGCGTAGACGGCGACCTCGGCGAAGTCGTGCTTGCCGGCGCGCATCCAGAAGAAATGCAGCAGCGCGAGCAGCGCGATCGCGTAGACGCACCGGTGCAGCGCCTGCCAGCGCTTCGCGCCGAGCGCCTTGATCGCGCGGTTGAACGAGGTCGCGGCCAGCGGCAGCATCAGCACGAACGCGGCGAAGCCGACGAGCGCGAACGGCCGCTTCGGGATGTCGCGCGCGATCTGCTGCGGATCGAACCCCATGTCGAGCCAGGCGTACGACAGGAAGTGCAGCACGAGGTAGAAGAACGTGAAGAGCCCGAGCATGCGCCGAAAGCGTGCCAGCTCGGGCCGCCCGGTCCACTGCCGCAGCGGCGTCACGGCGAGCGTCAGGCACAGCAGGCGCAGCACCCAGTCGCCAGTGCCGCGGATCAGCGCCTCGGCCGGATTGGCGCCGAGCGTGTCGGCCACCGCGCCGTAGAAGAGCCATGCGAACGGCAGCAGGCACAGCACGAACAGCAGCGGCTTGGCGGCGGGGTGCAGCAGCGCACTCCTGCGCCGTGCGGGTCGCGGCGCGGGCGCCGCGGCGGCGAGGACGGTGGCGTCGTTCAAGCCCGGAAGCCTGCTTCGATCAGAAGTACTTCTTCAGGTCCATGCCGGCGTAGAGCTGGCCGACCTGCGCCTCGTAGCCGTTGAACATCAAGGTCGGCCGCTTCTTCGCAAAGAGGCCGTCCTCGCCAATGCGGCGCTCGCGCGCCTGGCTCCAGCGCGGGTGATCGACGTTCGGGTTGACGTTGGAATAAAAGCCGTACTCGTTCGGCGCCGCCAGCTCCCAGCTCGTCTTCGGCTGCTGCTCGACGAAGCGGATCTTCACGATCGACTTCGCGCTCTTGAAACCGTACTTCCACGGCACGACGACGCGCACCGGCGCGCCGTTCTGGTGCGTCAGCACCTCGCCATACAGGCCGAAGGTGAGCAGCGCGAGCGGATGCATCGCCTCGTCGATGCGCAGGCCCTCGACGTACGGCCAGTCGAGCACCGACGAGCGCAGGCCGGGCATCTGCTTCGGGTCGTCGAGCGTCACGAACTCGACGTACTTCGCGTTGGCGGTCGGCTCGACGCGCTTGATCAGTTCGGCGAGCGAGTAGCCGACCCACGGAATCACCATCGACCAGCCTTCGACGCAGCGCAGCCGGTAGGTGCGGTCCTCCTGCGCGGCAAGCGTCAGCAGTTCGGAGATGTCGTAGACCTTGGGTTTCCTCACCTCGCCTTCGACGGCGACCGTCCACGGCCGCGTCTTCAGCGTGCCGGCGTACTGCGCCGGGTCGGACTTGTCGGTGCCGAACTCGTAGAAGTTGTTGTAGCCGGTGGCGTCGGCGTAGGCGGTGGGCTTTTCCATCGTCATCGCGCCGGCGACGCTGCTGCGAGCGCCGGGCAGCGCGGGCAGCTTGCCGCTGGCCGGCGCCATCGCCAGCGCCTCGCGCTGGGCGAAGCCGGCGAGCAGCGCGCCGGCCGCGCCGCCGGCAACGAGCTCGAGCAGGCGGCGGCGCTGCAGGTAGACAGCGCGCGGCGTGATCTCCGAGGGCTTGCGGTGTTCGAATCCGTTGTCGGTGCGCAGATGCATGGCCTTCTCCGGGCGGCTCGGCTGAAGCCGGATGGACCCGGTAGCCGGCGCAAAGTTCTTCACGCCGCGATCGTCGCGCAAAACGCGAAGGCCGGTACGAGACCGGCCTTTTGGTTCGCCAACGTGCGTCCTCGCGCGTCAGCGCAGTCCGTCGATGTAGTCGGCCAGGGCCTTGATCTCGCGGTCGTTGAGCCGTGCGGCGACGCCGGTCATCTGATCGTTGTTGGTTCGCGTGCCGTCGCGAAACGCGGTGAGCTGCGACGCGGTGTACTCCGCGTGCTGGCCGCCCAGGCGCGGGTACTGCGACGGGATGCCGGCGCCGTCCGGCGTGTGGCAGCCGGAGCAGGCCGGAACGCGCAGGCCGGCGATGCCGCCGCGGTAGATGCGCTCGGCCATGCGCACCGTGTCCTTGTCCTTCGCGGCGCCGGGCACGGCCGGCTTGGACGCGTAGAACGCGGCGACGTTCCTCATGTCGGCCTCGCTCAGCGTCGAAGCCATTGCCGTCATCACCGCGTTCTCGCGCTTGCCGGACTTGAACTCCGTCAACTGCTTGACGAGGTACTCGGGGTGCTGGCCCTGCAGATTTGGATTTGCCGGCAGGCCGCGCGTGCCGTCCGCGGTGTGGCAGGCGCCGCAGACCTCGGCCGAAATCTGGGCGCCGCGCGCCAGATCGGGCTTGGCCGGCGCGGCGGCGTCGGCCGCCAAGGCCGGCGCGGAGATCGCCGCCGTGGCAAATAAAGTCGCCAGCAGGCGGGGCAGCAGGGAAGCGTTTGACTTCATGTGTGGATGTGCTCGGGCCGCGGAACCGGCGAATTTTACAATGAGGCTTTTGGCGCGCCGCGATGACCCATAACGAGAACGACGAAGCGC
>JBDHSE010000045.1:0-13000 GCA_039807955.1 Ideonella sp.
GGCGCCCACGTCGTGGATCGCAAGGATCGGGTTGGCGTCGCCGAGCGCCTGGCAGTGGTTGATGACCTCCTGCGCGCGGCGTTGGATCTCGGGGTTGCCGCGCTGCACCGAGTCGAAGTCGAGCGCGACGGCGTTCGCCCCGGCGGCGAGCGAACTCGCCGCGCCGCCGCCCATGCCGATGCGCATGCCCGGCCCGCCGAGCTGGACGAGCAGCGTGCCGGCCGCGAACGCGACCTTGTGCGTCTGGCTCGCCGCGATCTGGCCCAAGCCGCCGGCGATCATGATCGGCTTGTGATAGCCGCGCTGCACGCCGGCAACCGATTGCTCGAAGACGCGGAAGTAGCCGAGCAGGTTGGGCCGGCCGAACTCGTTGTTGAATGCGGCGCCGCCGATCGGCCCGCCGATCATGATCTGCAGCGCGCTCGCGATGTGTGCGGGGCGGCCGATCGAGTCCGCCTCCCACCGCTCGGCGGCCTGCGGCAGATGCAGGTTCGAGACCGAGAAGCCGGTGAGCCCCGCCTTCGGCCGCGAGCCGCGGCCGGTCGCGCCCTCGTCGCGGATCTCGCCGCCGGCGCCGGTCGCGGCGCCGGGGAACGGTGAGATCGCCGTCGGATGGTTGTGCGTCTCGACCTTCATCAGCACGTGCACCGTTTCGCGTCTTGCGCTGTAGCGCGGGGTGTTGGTGTAGCCCTCGGGCGCCCAGCGTTCGATCGCGCCGCCTTCCATCACCGCCGCGTTGTCGCTGTAGGCGACGACGGTGCGCTGCGGCGCCGCTTCGTGCGTGCGGCGGATCATCTGGAACATCGAGTGTTCCTGCGCGCGGCCGTCGATCGTGAAGCGGGCGTTGAAGATCTTGTGCCGGCAGTGCTCGCTGTTGGCCTGCGCGAACATCATCAGCTCGACGTCGGTCGGGTCGCGGTCGAGCGCGCCGAAGGCGTCGACGAGGTAGTCGATCTCGGCGTCCGACAGCGCGAGCCCGAACTCGGTGTTCGCTTCGACGAGCGCCGCGCGACCGCGCGCGCGCAGCATCACGTGCACCATCGGCTGGCCGGGCTTGGCGTCGAACAGCCGGCGCGCTTCGTCTCGCTCGAAGAGCACGCTCTCGGTCATGCGGTCGTGCAGCAGTGCGGCGCAGGCGTCGAGCTCGTCCTGCGCGAGCGGCTTGCCGCCGCGCAGCAACCCGCCGCGCAGCGCGAGCCGCCACTCGGTGACGCGCTCGACGCGGCGCACGGCCAGGCCGCAGTTGTGCGCGATGTCGGTCGCCTTCGATGCCCATGGCGAGACCGTGCCGAGGCGCGGCGCGACGACGATCAGCGCATCGTCGTCTTTCGCCGCGCGCGCCGGTTCGCCATAGCGCAGCAGCGCGGCAATGCGGTCGGCGTCGGCACCCGAAAGCGGCGCATCGCTCGCGACCCAGTGCACATGGCGCGCGTCGAGCCCGGCGATCCGGTCGCACACCGCCTGCAGCCGCGGCAGCAGGGCCTGCAGGCGAAAGCCGGAGACGGCGTTGCCCCCTTCGAAGCAACGCAGATGAATGGGAGTGGGGCTCACGCGGGAATCGGGCGCTATGGGTCGGCGGGAATCGCGTGCACGACGGCCGCGACGGCGAAGGCCGCGGCTCACGCTGGGTCACTGCGGCAGCTGGCCGCGATTTTAGTGGGCGGGTGAGACAATGCAGCCCGCAGGTGCGATGCGGCGCGACGCACGATCCGCACCGTGCCGGCACGACGCGGCGAGCGCGTGCCACAGACATAATCCCGAGCATGACGATCACCCTCAAGACCGGCGCCGACATCGCCGCCATGCGCATCGCGGGGCGGCTCGCCGCCGAGGTGCTGGACATGCTGACGCCGCATGTGCGCGCCGGCGTCACGACCGACGAACTCGACCGCCTGTCGCACGACTACATCGTCAACGTGCAGCAGGCGATCCCGGCGCCGCTGCACTATGCGCCGGCCGGCTACCAGCCGTACCCGAAGTCGATCTGCACCTCGATCAACCACCAAGTCTGCCACGGCATCCCCGGCGAGCGGGTGCTGAAGAACGGCGACATCGTCAACATCGACATCACCGTCATCAAGGACGGATGGCACGGCGACACGAGCCGCATGTTCATCGTCGGCGACGGCTCGATCGCCGCCCGGCGCCTGTGCCAGTACACCTACGACGCGATGTGGAAGGGCATCGTTAAGGTGCGCCCCGGCGCGCATCTGGGCGACATCGGCCACGCGATCCAGACCTTTGCCGAGGGGGCGGGCTTCTCGGTCGTGCGCGAGTTCTGCGGCCACGGCATCGGCCGCCACTTCCACGAGGAGCCGCAGGTGCTGCACTACGGCCGGCCGGGAACGCAGGAGGAACTCGCGCCCGGCATGATCTTCACGATCGAGCCGATGATCAACGCCGGCCGGCGCGAGATCCGCGAGGCGGGCGATGGCTGGACGATCGTCACGCGCGACCGGTCGCTTTCCGCGCAGTGGGAGCACACGGTGCTCGTCACCGAGACCGGCTACGAGGTGCTGACCGTCTCGGACGGCACGCCGGCCCCGCCCGCCTTCGTGACGGGCACGGCACTCGCCGTCTGAGCGCGATGTCCGCCGTGCCGTCGGCGGCGGCCGATGCAAGCTTTGCCGAGTTGCGGACGAGCTTTCGCGAAGGCAAGGCAGCGCTGCTCGAGGACTTCCGCAATGCGCGCGCGACGGCGCCCGCCGCGGTGCGATTGCTGCGCGCGCTGACGCTGCAGGTCGATCGCAAGCTCGGCGCGCTCTGGCTGCGCGCCGGGATGCCGGACGACGCCGCGCTCGTCGCCGTCGGCGGCTACGGCCGCGGCGAACTCTTCCCCTACTCCGACGTCGACGTCCTCGTCCTGTTGCCGCCCGGCCGCAGTGCTGAACTCGACGACGACGGCGGCGAGACGAAGGCGGCGATCGAGCGCTTCATCACCGCCTGCTGGGACAGCGGCCTCGAGATCAGCTCGAGCGTGCGCAGCGTCGACGAATGCATCGCCGAGGGCCAGCGCGACGTCACGGTGCAGACCTCGCTGCTCGAATCGCGCCTGCTGTGCGGCTCGCGGCGCGTGTTCCAGGCGTTTCGCAGCGCCAACACGGCGGCGATGGACGCCAAGGCCTTCTTCGTCGCGAAGACGCTCGAGATGCGCCAGCGCCACCAGAAGTTCGAGGACACGCCCTACTCGCTCGAGCCCAACTGCAAGGAAAGCCCGGGCGGCTTGCGCGACCTGCAGCTCGTGATCTGGGTCGCGCGCGCCGCCGGCCTCGGCCGCAACTGGGCCGAGCTTGCCGCAAGCGGCCTCATCACCGCGTTCGAGGCGCGTCAGTTGAAGCACAACGAGGGCCTCATCAAGCTGATCCGCGCCCGGCTGCACCTCGTCGCCGGGCGGCGCGAGGATCGTCTCGTGTTCGATCTGCAGACGGCCGTCGCCGAAAGCTTCGGCTACAAGACGACGGCCGAGGCGCTCGCCTCCGAACTGCTGATGCGGCGCTACTACTGGGCGGCGAAGGCGGTGCGCCAGTTGAACCAGATCGTGATGCAAAACATCGAGGAGCGCGTGCGCGGCTCGGCGAACGCGCCGATGCGGCCGATCAACGCGCGCTTCCTCGACCGCGGCGGCATGCTCGAGGTCGCAAGCGACGAGCTCTACCTGCGCGAGCCGACGGCGATCCTCGAGACCTTCCTGCTCTACCAGCACACGGTCGGCATCAAGGGCCTTTCGGCGCGCACGCTGCGCGCGCTGTACAACGCGCGCAAGGTGATGGACGGCGCCTGGCGCCGCGATCCGGCGAACCGCGACCTCTTTCGCCGCATCCTGCAGGCGCCCGAGGGCCATACCCACGCCTTCCGGCTGATGAACCAGACGAGCGTGCTCGGCCGCTACCTGTGGGTGTTCCGGCGCATCGTCGGGCGCATGCAGCACGACCTGTTCCACGTCTACACCGTCGACCAGCACATCCTGATGGTGCTGCGCAACGTGCGCCGCTTCCTGATCCCCGAGCACACGCACGAGTACCCGTTTTGCTCGCAGCTCGCGGCGCAGTTCGACCGGCCGTGGGTGCTCTACGTCGCGGCGCTCTTTCACGACGTGGCCAAGGGCCGCGGCGGCGACCACTCGCAGCTCGGCGCGATCGCGGTGCGGCGCTTCTGCCGCGAGCACGCGATCACCGGCGACGACGCGGCGCTGATCGAGCTGCTCGTGCGCAAGCATCTCTTGATGAGCCGCGTCGCGCAGAAGGAGGACCTGAGCGACCCGGAGGTGATCAACGCCTTCGTGCGCGAGGTCGGCGGCGAGCGCGAGCTGACGGCGCTGTACCTGCTGACGGTCGCCGACGTGCGCGGCACGAGCCCGAAGGTCTGGAACGCGTGGAAGGGCAAGCTGCTCGAGGACCTGTACCGCCTCGCGCTGCGCGCCCTCGGCGGCGAGCACATCAACCTCGACGCCGAGATCGAGACCCGCAAGCACGAGGCGCGCAACCTGCTCGCCCTGCTCGCCGTGCCGCGCGGCGCGGAGGGCGAGCTGTGGGCGACGCTCGAACTGAGCTACTTCTCGCGCCACGACGCGGGCGACATCGCCTGGCACGCGCGCGTGCTGCGCGGCCAGGTCGCGACGCCGGTGCCGGTCGTGCGGGCGCGGCCGTCGCCGCTCGGCGAGGGGCTGCAGGTGCTCGTCTACGCGCCCGACCTGCCCGACCTCTTCGCTCGCATCTGCGGCTACTTCGACAGCACCGCGTTCGACATCGTGGACGCCAAGATCCACACCTCGCGCAGCGGCTACGCGCTCGACACCTTCCAGGTCATCAGCCCGCACCCCGAGCTCGACTACCGCGACCTGATCCCGATCGTCGAGGCCCAGCTCGCGCAGGCGCTGGCCGCGACCGGGCCGCTGCCCGAGCCGCGGCGCGGGCGCGTCTCGCGCCGCGTGAAGAGCTTTCCGGTCACGCCGCGCGTCACGCTGCGGCCCGACGAGCGTGCCCAGCACTGGCTGCTCGGCGTCTCGACGAGCGATCGCACCGGGTTGCTCTACTCGATCGCACGCGTGCTCGCGAAGCACCAGGTCAACCTGCAGCTCGCCAAGATCACGACGCTCGGCGAACGCGTCGAGGACACCTTCCTGATCGACGGCCCGGTGCTGCAATCGAGCAAGGCGCAGATCGAGATCGAAACCGAACTGCTCGAGGCGATCGCCGCATGAGACGCGAAAGAGGGGCCCCGCGCAGCGGGGATCGAAGCGAGCGAATGCGGCGAGGCGCCGATCGCAAGGCGTTTCGAATGGCGCCATCGGACGGAGGTGCCGCATGAGCCGCGAAAGAGGGGCCCCGCGCTGCGGGGATCGAAACGAGCGAATGCGGCGAGGCGCCGACGACAAGGCGCTGCGAAGTGCTCGACTGTGGGGAGGCGCCGCATGAGCGAAGGCACGGCGCTCGCGCAGTCGCGCCTCGCGGACGTCCGGTCGGTCGCGCTGACGCGGCCGCTGCACTGGCTCGTGCTCGGCTGGCGCGACCTGGTCTGCGGGCCGGGCGCGGCGCTGCTGCACGGCGTGGCGCTCGCCGGCTTCGGCCTGCTGCTGCTCGCCGCCGCGCGCGACGAGTTCTGGCTGCTGGCGGGCGCGTTCTCGGGCTTCCTGCTCGTCGCACCGGTGCTGGCGACGGGGCTGTACGCGATCAGCCGCACGCTCGAGAGCGGCGAGCGCGCCGATCTTTCGACCGCGCTTTGCGCCTGGCGATCGCGCGACGGGCGGCTCGTCGCGTTCGGCCTGCTGCTCGCCGTCGCCGGCACCGGCTGGGTGTTGACCTCGGCGGCGCTGATCACATCGTTTGCCGCCGAGCCGGTGCGCAACCCGGCCGACTTCATGCGAGTCGTCGTGCTGCGCGAACACTCCACATTGTTCGAGACCTGGCTCGCGCTCGGCGGCGTGCTTGCCGCGCCGATCTTCGCGTCGAGCGTGATCGCGATCCCGCTGCTGCTCGACCGCCGCATCGGCGTGCTGGCCGCGGTACTGACGAGCTGGCGCGCGGTGCTCGCCAATCCGCTGCCGCTCGCACTGTGGGCGGCGCTCATCATGCTGCTCACGCTCGTTGGAATGGCGACGCTGATGCTCGGCCTCGCCGTCGTAGCGCCCTGGCTCGGGCATGCAAGCTGGCACGCCTATCGCGACCTGGTCGACGCGAGGCATCTGCCGGCCGCCGACTGAAGCTTGCGCGCAGGCGATGTTCGGCTACACGGAGGAGCAGATCGCGCAGTTCGGGCTGAGCTTCGGCGTCGGCGCGTTCATGCTCTACATGGTGTTCATCATCTTCCAGCTCGCGCGCGAGTCGAAGGCGGGACGCTTCGGCACCTTCATCCTGCTCGTCGGCCTCGGCTTCGGGCTGCTCGGCTACGCCGCCAAGTTCGTCATCAAGTGGTGGCTGGAGCTGAAGTGAAACCACAGATCAATCAGGTCGTTCGGCGCCGGTCCGTGCGGCACCGCCCCCTCACCCCAGCCCTCTCCCCGAGGGGAGAGGGGGGTTGCATTCCTCCCTCTCCCGCGTGTGGGAGAGGGTCGGGGTGAGGGTGGATGGCCCTGCCACGCCGCGGCCGACACGCGCCGCCCACAGCAGCGTTCCATGCATCGCGGGTCGCGCCAGGCACCGTGGAGCAATTGAGATGAGACCCGCAACCCGCCGCCTGCGGCGCATCCCGGCATGACGGTTCAAAGCATCCCCGCCGCGCAGGCGATGGCCGGGCTCGACCGCTTCGGCGCGCTGATCGACGCCCGTTCGCCGGCCGAGTTCGCGCTCGACCACCTGCCCGGCGCGGTCAACTGGCCGGTGCTCGACGACGAGGAGCGCAGGCTGGTCGGCACCGAGTACGCGCAGATCTCGGCGTTCGAGGCGAAGAAGCGCGGCGCGGCGCTCGTCGCGAAGAACATCGCCGCCCACATCGAGCGCGAGGTGATGGGCAAGGGCAAGGACTGGCGGCCGCTCGTCTACTGCTGGCGCGGCGGCCAGCGATCAGGGTCGCTCGCCTGGTTCCTCGACCAGATGGGCTTTCGCACCCATGTATTGACGGGCGGCTACAAGGCGTTTCGCGCCGCGGTGCGTGCGGAGTTGGAGACGCTGCCGGCGACGCTCGCCTACCGCGTCGTCTGCGGCAGGACGGGCAGCGCCAAGACACGGCTGCTCGGCGCGCTGCGGGATGCCGGCGCGCAGGTGCTCGACCTCGAAGCGCTCGCCGGCCATCGCGGATCGGTGCTCGGCCTCGTGCCGGGCCGGCCGCAGCCGGGGCAGAAGGCGTTCGAGACGGCGCTGTGGCACACGCTGCGCGGCTTCGATCCGCAACGCCCGATCTTCGTCGAGAGCGAGAGCCGCAAGATCGGCGACCTGCGCGTTCCCGAGGCGCTGATGCGCGAGATGCGCGAGCGCGGCGACTGCCTGCACGTCCAGATGCCCGACGCGAGCCGGCTCGCGCTGCTGCTCGAGGACTACGACTTCTTCGTCCGCGACGTCGAACTGTTCTGCCGCCAGCTCGACGCGCTCGTCGCGCTGCGTGGGCGTGAGATGGTTTCAGCGTGGCAGACGCTGGCGAGGTCCGGCCGCATCGACGCGGCCTTTCTCGGCCTGATGCACGACCACTACGACCCGGGCTACCTGAAGTCGATGCGAGCCAACTTCGCCGGCTTCGCCGATGCCGCCGCGCTGCACCTCGAAGACGGCTCGCCACACACGCTGGCGGCCGCGGCGGCGCGACTCGTGCAAGCCACGTCGGACTGACGCAGAAAGCTCAACTCGCGCAGGCCCCCCGGCCGACGAAGGGCGATGCTGCGATGAACAAAGGCCGGCAAAGCCGGCCTTCGTGCTTCTGGCTGGAGCCCCCTCGCGGAGGGGGGCGGGGGGAGCGAAACATTCACCCGCAGGGATGGGCGGCGAAGCCGCTCATCCCATATGCAAGCCCCCGTTGACCGAGAAGTCGGCGCCGGTCGCGAAGCCCGATTCGTCGGATGCGACCCAGGAGACGATCGAGGCGATGTCCTCGGGCGTTCCGAGGCGCTTGACCGGGATGCCGGCGACGATCTTGTCGAGCACGTCCTGGCGGATCGCCTTGACCATGTCGGTCGCGATGTAGCCCGGGCTGACGGTGTTGACCGTGACGCCCTTGTTCGCCACTTCCTGGGCGAGAGCCATCGTGAAGCCGTGCATGCCGGCCTTTGCCGCCGAGTAGTTGGTCTGGCCGAACTGGCCCTTCTCGCCGTTCACCGACGAGATGTTGATGACCCGGCCCCAGCCCTTGTCGAGCATGCCGTCGATGACCTGCTTGGTGACGTTGAAGAGGCTCGTAAGGTTGGTCTCGATCACCGCGTCCCAGTCGGCGCGGCTCATCTTGCGAAACATGCCGTCGCGCGTGATGCCGGCGTTGTTGACGAGCACGTCGACGACGCCATGCTCGGCCTTCACCTTGTCGAACGCGGCGACCGTCGAATCCCAGTCGCCGACGTTGCCGACCGAGGCGATGAAGTCATAGCCCAGCGCCTTCTGCTCGCCGAGCCACTTCGCGAAGTCGCGGCTCGGGCCGCAACCGGCGATCACCTTGAAGCCGTCCTTTGCCAGGCGCTGGCACATCGTCGTGCCGATGCCGCCCATGCCGCCGGTCACGTACGCAAGTTTCTGGGCCATCTTCTGTCTCCTTCGGGTTGATGACGGGGTTGAAATCCGAATCGCGGCCGCCTCAGGCGCTCGCCTTGACCTTCACGTAGCGGCCGGGCGCCGGCTCGATCGCCTTGTACTGCCGGTTGCCCGGCGCGCGCGGCGCGGCGATCATCTTGCCGGCGTGTCCGGCGAGCCAGGACGACCACTCGGGCCACCAGCTGCCGGGCTTTTCCTGCGCGGCGTCGAACCAGTCGCTCGCGTTCTTCGGCAGCGGCGCGTTGGCCGGCGTGACCCAGTAGTTGCGCTTCTTCTTCGCCGGCGGATTGATGACGCCCGCGATGTGGCCCGACGCGCCGAGCACGAAGCGCTTCTTGCCGGCGAGCGCGCGCGTGCTGAGGTAGGCGCCGTCCCACGGCACGATGTGATCCTCGCGCGACGCGTAGATGAACACCGGCGCATCGAACGCGCCGAGGTCGACCGGCACGCCGCAGGTCTTGGCCGCGCCGGGCTCGACGAGGCGGTTTTCGAGGTAGGTGTTGCGCAGGTACCAGCAGTACATCGGCCCCGGCAGGTTGGTGCCGTCGCCGTTCCAGTACAGCAGGTCGAACGGCGGCGGCGTCTCGCCCTTCAGGTAGTTGCCGACGACGTAGTTCCAGACGAGGTCGTTCGGCCGCAGGAAGCTGAAGGTCGACGCCAGCTCCTGCCCCTTGAGCAGGTTGCCGCCGCCCGGGCTCTTCGGGCCGAGCGTCGCCTCGCGCACCTGGACGAGCGCCTCGTCGATGAAGATGTCGAGGATGCCGGTGTTGCGAAAGTCGAGCAGCGTCGTCAGGAGCGTCACGCTTTGCGCCGGCTGGCGGCCGCGCGCGGCGAGCACCGCGAGCGCCGTCGCGAGGATCGTGCCGCCGACACAGAAGCCGAGCGTGTTGATTCGCTCCGCGCCGGTGATCTCCTGCACCGCGTCGATCGCGCGGATCGCGGCGTGCTCGATGTAGTCGTCCCAGGTCTTCTGCGCCATGCTGGCGTCGGGGTTGCGCCAGCTGACGACGAACACGCGGTGGCCCTCGGCAACCGCATAGCGGATCAGCGAGTTCTCGGGCTGCAGGTCGAGGATGTAGAACTTGTTGATGCACGGCGGCACCATCAAGAGCGGCCGTTCGTGGACCTCCTTCGTCAGCGGCTTGTACTCGAGCAGCTGGAAGAACTCGTTTTCGAAGACGACGCTGCCCTCGGTCGACGCGACATTGCGGCCGACCTCGAACGCGCTCTCGTCGGTCTGCGACAGGCGCCCCTGCTGCACGTCCTGCCACAGGTGGCGCAGGCCCTGCGCGATGCTCTCGCCCTTGCTGTCGAGCGCGCGCTTCTGCGCCTCCGGGTTGAGCGCGAGGTAGTTGCTCGGCGCCGCCGCCGCGACCCATTGCTCGACGGCGAAGCGGATCCGCTGGCGCGTCTTGGCGTCGCCCTCGACGCTTTCGGCCAGCTGCATCAGCGCGCGCGCGTTGAGCAGATAGGTCTGCGCGG
This sequence comes from Ideonella sp., assembly GCA_039807955.1. GTDB lineage: Bacteria > Pseudomonadota > Gammaproteobacteria > Burkholderiales > Burkholderiaceae_C > CAIKUF01. The sequence continues at coordinate 10,149 of JBDHSE010000045.1, forward strand.
TGAAGGCCGCCATCGGGTTGGACGCCCAGTCCTTCGCGGCGAAGCGGCGGTCGGTCGCGGCGCCGTCGGCGGAACGAGCGATCGCCTGGTTCCACAGCGACGTCGCCTGCTCGATGTAGTCGTTTTGCAGCTTGGCGAGGGCCGCCGGCGGCACGCTCAGGCCGGCGAGGCTCTTCCACGTCTGCGCCATCGCGGCGCCCAACGCGGTCGCGTCGTCGAGTCCGGGAACGGCGGCGATTGGCGCCGGCTTGGCGCTTGTCTTGCTCATGTCTTGTCTCCTGGCTTTGGTGCGGCGTCCGCCGCGCGCTGTATTGCATTGCGCGCGGCTTCGATTCTGACGCTACGACGATCCCGCGTTTGTAGCGTGCGATGCTTACCCCCCGATGACGGTCGGTCAAGCTGCTTCGAACAGCCTGCTTCGAAACGCGAGCGCGGCGCGCGTTTCGTCAGCGCCTGATCCAGATCGCAGCCGCCATCCGGCCGGTGACGCCATCGCGCCGGAACGAATAGAACCGCGCGTTGTCCTCGACCGTGCACCACGCGCCGCCCGCGACGTGGCGCACGCCTGCCGTCTGCAGCCGGTCGCGCGCGAGCTGCGCGAGGTTGGCGAGCCACTTGCGCCCGCTGCCCTGCCCTGCGCGCTGCTCGGCTGCGCGCGGCACGAAGCGCAGCGGATCGGTTTCGGCCGGATTCGCGCCGAACGCCTGCAGCACATCAGCCCCGACCTCGAACCGGCGCGGCCCGATGCAGGCGCCGAGCCAGCAACGCACCTCACTCGCCTCGCAGCCGCCGGCTTCGCAGACGGCATGCAGCGCCGCCTCGACGACGCCGCCGGCCAGGCCGCGCCAGCCGGCGTGCGCCGCGCCGACCGCGCGCCCGTCGGGCGCGGCGAACAGCACCGGCAGGCAATCGGCGACGAGCACGGTGCAGGCGACGCCGGGCTCGGTCGTCACGCTCGCATCGGCCTCGATGCTCGCAGCGCCGTCGCGCAGGCAGGCCTGTGCATCCGCGCTGCCGACTCGCGCGACGCGCACGCCGTGCACCTGCCGCAGGAACACCGGCTGCGCGCCGATCTGTCCGGCGAACGCGCTGCGGTTGCGTGCCACCGCAGCGGCCGTGTCGCCGACGGCGTCGCCGAGATTCATGCTCGCGAACGGCCCGCTGCTTGCGCCGCCGAGCCGGGTCGTCATCACGGCATCGACCGGCGCCGCGAAGCCTTCGGGCTCGAGCCAGCCGCTACGCATGTGCGGCTCGTTCTTCGGCCGTCAGGTCAAGCCGCATCCGGGCAGCGGCTCGGCTGGGTGTCGATGAAGGCCGGCAGCTGCATGCAGGCATCGAACACCCGCATCACGGTCGGCACGGCGTCGAGCGGGCAGTCGAAGCGCTGCGCGTTGAAGATCTGCGGCACGAGCACGCAATCGGCGAGCGTCGGCGCATCGCCGTGGCAAAAGCGCCCGGTCGCGGCATTGCCTGCGAGCTGGCGCTCGATGCTGTCGAGGCCGAGCGCGACCCAGTGCCGGTACCAGGCGTTCTTCGCGTCCTCGCTCGCGCCGAGGTCGTGCACCAGATAGCGCAGCACGCGAAGGTTGTTGAGCGGATGGATCTCGCACGCGACACCCTGCGCCAGCGCCCGCACGCGGGCGCGGCCGAGCGCGTCGGGCGGCAAGAGCGGCGGCTGCGGATGCGTCTCGTCGAGGTACTCGATGATCGCGAGCGACTGGCCGAGCGCGTGGCCGTCGTCGTCGACCAGCGTCGGCACGAGCCGCGTTGGCGAGAGCTTGGCGTAGGCCGGCGCGAGTTGCTCGGCGTGCACCAGGTGGACCGGCTTGTAGTCATAGGCCAGGCCCTTCAACGCAAGCGCGATGCGCACCCGGTACGACGCCGACGAGCGGAAGTAGTTGTAGAGCTCCATCGTTCAGGCGATTTTCAATTGCAGGCTGCCAACACCGGCGACGGCCGCATGCAACACGTCTCCTGCCACGACGGCGGCAACGCCGGCCGGCGTGCCGGTGTAGATCAGGTCGCCCGGCGCGAGCGTCCACGCCTTCGAGACGTGTTCGATGATCTCGGGCACGCTCCAGATCAGCTTGCCGAGCGTGCTGCGCTGGCGCATCCGGCCGTTCACGTCGAGCCGGATCTCGGTGTCGGCGTCGAGCCTGCAGTCCGCCGCCGGCCGCAGTTCGCCGATCGGCGCCGACTCGTCGAAGCCCTTGCCGATGCACCAGGGCCGGCCCTGCTTCTTCGCCTCGCCCTGCAGGTCGCGGCGCGTCATGTCGAGGCCGACGGCGTAGCCAAAGACGTGCGCCAGCGCGTCGGCGGCGGCGATGTCGCGCCCACCGGTACCGATCGCGACGACGAGTTCGACCTCATGGTGCAGATCATGCGTCAGGCTCGGGTAGTGCATCGTGCCGACCTCGCCCTCGGCGACCGGCAGCAGCGCGTCGGCCGGCTTCAGGAAGAAGAACGGCGGCTCGCGGCCGCTGTAGCCCATTTCCTGCGCGTGCTCGACATAGTTGCGGCCGACGCAGTAGATGCGCCGCGCGGCAAACCTCGCGTCGGCACGGCCATGAACAGCGACGCTCGGGACGGCGGGGGGAGCAAGAACATAGGACATGCGAGGCCTTCCTTTCGATGCGGCTGCATCATGCCACGCGATGCACCGGGCGCGCAGCGCACGCCTTCTTCGTGCACGATGGCGGCGGCTACACTCGTTGCATGTTCCAGGCGCGCAGTTTCAAGCATTGCAAGGCGTGCGGCGGCGCCGTCGCCTACCAGGTCCCGCCCGGCGACAACCGCGACCGCGCGATCTGCACCGTCTGCGGCCTCGTCCACTACGAGAACCCGCTCGTCGT
>JBDHSE010000046.1:0-12909 GCA_039807955.1 Ideonella sp.
GAAAGAGCACCCAGGGGCGCGGGCGCCCGACCAGGGCCGACGGAACGGCGCACGTAACCTCTGGCGCAATGGGCGGAACATCTTCCAGGACGAAGGTCTTGTCCGCCGGAATACCCGATTCCTTGGCCGTCTCCAGCATGGCGTCGTTGTGCACCAATACCAGATCGCAGCTACCAAGCTTGCTCATGCCAAAAGGTACCTTTGCCCATCGCGGCAGAAACATTCCGTTATGGCAATCGGCCACCAGCCTCACTCCGGAGTCGAAGAACTTTCTGTAGGCAAGCGCTGCCCAGAGCAGAGGCACTTGCGGAATCTGCAGCCAAACTACCTCCGGGCTTCGCATTCTGAGCACCCTGACGGTTCGCCACATCAGCCCCAGGTAGCTCAGCGCCTTTCTCACCCGACTCCCCTTGCCTCCGACGGCCATGGGCAGGAAGACACAGTCGATCTTCACCACTTCGGACATCGACACCTGGCGCCGCTGAAAAACAGTCCAGGCGAGGTACATGGGGTGTGAGTCGGACTGATCTCCGGCGCGAAGCCCGCCATTGCCGCCCCATCCCTCGGCCGCCGTCGGTGACTTCATCGCGCTTGGCACTGTCAACGCTCCTTCCCTGCGCCTACCAGGGCTTGCTCGATCCGAGCACGTTCTTCCGCGCGCTCTGCAGGAATGAAGATGAAGTTATTGATATACGCAGCGGGTTTATCAATAGCTCCGGACACCGGAATAGTCTCCTTCGCTTGCAATTCAGAAATCGACCCAGCACGAAACTCCAACAGCCGGCCCGCGGATATGAAATAGCACGAGTATCCTTGCGCAATCAGTCCTTGAATAATCTCTTCGGACTTCCCGGCGTTGTGCCTGTCCTCGATCTCGATAATCAAGGTAGGGCGCTCCCTGGCGAGAGTTTTCACGGAGCCTTTCAACACACCAGCTTCATGCCCCTCGACATCGATCTTCAGAACGTCGATTCCGCGCAGGTTCAATTCATCGAGCGGTGAAAGCCTGACTTCGCTGACGATCTCCTTGCAGCCCGGATTGACATCGGGCTCCAGCGAAGCGCGGGTTCGCACGACACGGCCGCGATAGATCGGGACCCTGAAACTGCCGACGCCTGCGTGATCGGAAAGAGCGATTGGATGCACGGTCACATTCGCCGGAACGATCTTCTGCAGCGTGCTTGCAATCAGCGCATCCGGCTCGAACGCATGCACACTGCAAAAACTCCGCGCTGCGGGACCGGTCCAGGTTCCGATATTTGCGCCAACGTCGACAAATGCGCCCTTGCGCGCGAGCGCGGGCAGAATCTTCAACTCCGGATCGTGTCCACCGCGCAGGCCTCGCCGAACCCGGATCGTCATCAGTATCGATTGCGGAAGTATCGCTTCGGCGATATCAACTACCATCTTTCTCATTCCAAATCCCTATACTCTTGCAGCCTAGCAAGCGCAATCGACAACTCGACTCCGACGACGTCTCAGACCCTAGATCTGTGATAGTTGAATCTCGCCGGTGGACGAAGTCCAGCCATATGCGGAACAACTGGTGTAGCACGGGCAGGGTCCGAGCCTATACCCTCAGGGCGCCACTCCATCATGAATATCGCCAAGGCAGCCGTTGCGATGCCAAAGCTGGAAGCCAGAACCGGCTGGGTCGCTGTGGTAAATATAGTCGAAGTCAACAGGACCCACCAGCACGCAAAGACGACCGGTGGATCGCCCTCGCGACGCCTCACCATCCGCCATGATCTCCAAAGTATGACGCCTACCAACCAAAGCAACGCGAGAAGTCCGGGTACTCCCATCTTCGTCGCCACCGCAGCATACATATTATGAACGTATCTCGTCTCGCCTTCCCAGCCGAATGCATCCAGCGTATGTGGTTTGTACTTGCCGCCCATGCCAACACCGATCAGCGGATTCTCGATGACTTTCGGGATCGCGTAATCCAGTTCGATCTTCCGACGGCCGAACGAAGTGCCCTCCTTAATCTCGTCGTTGATTGTAAGGAGTCTGCTCGTTATTGCCTCGACATAAGTCGGGTTGGCAACCGTGAGCACGCTCAGAGCTGCGAATCCGCCGATCAGCATCGTGCCGACCATTATCATGTAGCGACTCTGGCGGGCAAAGAAGGCAAGGAGAATCACGCCAACCAAAACACTGACCCATAGGCTACGCGTAAAACTGACGACGATCCCGCCGAGAAGAATCATGCCGACAAGAACGCTACCAGCGACCCTCGGCTTCGGTCGCATCGTATATGCGGCACATATATAAATAAAAACTCCAGCCATGAAAACCAGGCCCGGTGATGCACGCCGTGCAATTCCCCCGAAGGTTTCATCAACCGTCGTCAAGCTCATCAACTGATCACGCTGGAAGAGATGAATACCTGTTGTCGCCTGAAATATTCCACCCGCCGCCAGAAATAACGCCAACGCAACGAGCAGACGGCTGAAGCGTCGCATGCGATCAGTGGAATCAATCGCCAATGGAAAGAGCGGAAAGATCAGCCAGACATAATAAGCACGTACCTCATTCAAGATATCCTTTGCGGGAATCTTTCCAATGAAGAACGAATATGTTGTCGATACCAGCGCCAGAACCAGCAGCACGCTTAGCGGAGCGATGTATGGCCTCAGAATTCGCAGACGCGTACCCAGCGTCCCAGCGTGGCGCATTAGGAGTATGAGCAAAAACACGGCGATTCCCAGATCTTCTGGACGCACGCTTCCACCCGCCACTGGGATATTTGGCAATACGAAGTTTGGGAAGGCTCCGAACGCTGCAGCGAGCAGCGCCGCAACGGCGAACTCGGGATAGATGAAGGCAAGAATCAGTGAAATCGAAACGAGAACGAGCGGAATGACAATGAACCAAGGGAGAACAACCGCGAGGAGGCCGGCAATAATCGCCGAAAAGAGCAAAGCAAACCCGAGTCCTAAGGACGACAATGGCCCCATCCTGGGCGAGCGCCATCCAACATTTATCGATTCGTTCCTCATCTATACCGCTCCAGGCTCAGTACTCAGCTCGATCATCACTTTCATACATAAGCCATCATCAATAGTCTCTCGATTTTTCTGGTGACTCGACTACAAGTAATCGAAACGACTTTGGAGCGCCAAGACCACTCGTCGGCGCCTGTATCAAAGGATTGTCCTTTGCGCCCACGCAGTCCGCGCCCTGTACAGGGATCCAACGTAGGTTGTCGCCATCACAGCAATTCCGAAGATATATATGACCATGAAGTGCGAAAGACTAGGTCCCATTCGCATGACCAGAGGTATCAGTGCGGCGGTGAAAATCAAACCCCCAAGTGGCGCGAGTATTCGAGTCCGATAGAGGCCTGCCGCAATCGCCGCTGCACTTGCGCCGGTATTCATATATCTCAGTATCAAGACGCAGCCAAGGTAAGGCATGATGTCTACCAAATTGCGAAAACTGTGGCCGTATAGTAAATCTACGAGCGGGGCCGAGAACAGGACGAATGGAAGCGCCAGCGAAACGCCGATCATTGCCATGATGAGTATCGTGTTTCTAGCCGTTGTCCAGAAGGCGGAACTAGAGCCTTTCGCAAGCCTGGAGAGTCTTGGAATCATTACGTTCCCTGTGACCGCAGTCAATGCACAAAGTCCGGCGACGATCTTCTGCCCTGCGCTGTATGTCCCGACAACTTCCGTTCCGAACAGCGCACGCACCGCGACAACATCCAGTTGGGTCCATGCAAGGATGAAAGTGGCTTCTGCGCCATAAGTCCACACGCGGCGCAGCGTGCCAATTGATCCGCTCGCGACGGATCCGCCAAGCAGGAGCTGCGGGACGATTTGGCGAATCTTCCGATAGGCGAGAATCAGGTACATGCTTCGCGAGATCAGCATTGCCCAGGCAACCTGAATCTCGTCCCCGCCGTACCAAGCAGTTGCGCCGACCAGTATGAATTGGACAAGATTCGCAATCGTGACGATTATGGCTTCTTGATCGAAGTGGCCGAGCGCCCGCAATGGGGCGACGAACAATTCGGAGAAAGAGAGTGCGAGCGCGGTGAGAAACAGCGGAGCGGCCAGGCTCGGCGGCAAGACATCCGTTCCGATTGCTGCGACCAGGCATATTCCTATTCCAGCCGAACCTGCCGCGAGTAAAAGCTTCGCGCGAAATGAGTCACCGATCAGCTTTGCGGCTTGTGACGGATTTGTCGCCACCTCCCGCATCAGATACAGGTGAAACCCGAAGTCTACGAGCAATACCAGAAGGGCGGTGAAGCTGAAGACAAAGGTGAACAGTCCGAATTTTGCCGGTCCCCACAGTCTTGCGAGTATGACGAAGAGGACCAGACCTACAAGCAGACGGCTCCCGAGTGATATCAGGTTGTAGATGAAGTGACGCTTCATCTAGGTTGCGTGCGGCAACCCACGGGCAGGGGATCCTGCACCCTCCCCACCAATGATGGGCACGTTCCATGAGCCGGCCGGATCATTGAGTCGCTGCGCCGAACAACCTTGCCGCGGCAGCATGATCCATACTCGCGAACAGGTCGCTGGCAAACTGCTCCTGAAGCTTGTGGCCGCGTTCCATGTCGCCGTCGATGCTCGAGATGCGCACCAGCATGCCGTCGGCGATCACGCCGCGCAGGCCGTAATGCATCTGCGCGAGCTTCTGCCCAAGGCCGGAGGTCACCACTTCATCGCCGACAACCACCCAGTATGTGATCGGCTCGTTGCGCTGGCCGAGCTTGGACATCAGCGTGCGGGCCGGCAACTCGCGGTCGCCGACGTGCAGCGTTGTCAGTTGATTGCTGGTGATCGCGAAGCCCTGCGCCGGGTAGCAGACCTCGGGCCGGTGGGCACTGGTGCCATCGGATTGGTCGCCGCCGTACGCGACGGACAGCATGATGCGCTGGCCGTTCTTGTTGACATACGTTCTCGAGAGCACCTGGTTGTAGATCTTGTCCAGCTGCGCCTGGACGTCCGGCGACGGCAGGATCGTCGGCAAGCTCGTATCCACCCGCCACTCGCCGAACTGCTTAGGCAGCAAGAGTTCGAGGTTCGGGATGCCGATCTCGTCGGCCAGCGGCTTGGTCGGCCGGGCCACGACGGCAGCGGCCGAGCCCGCCAGCATCAGCAGGGCCACCACGAGTGCTCGCCAGCGCAGACTGTTCATGGCGCGCGCTGGTTCTTGCCCTTGAAGATGATGCTGAGGATGCGGTCGGTACCCAGCATCAACATCAGCCCGACCATGAAGAGCACCATGCCGGCAAAACCGTGGATGAAGCCCTGCCCGGCCTCGTCGCCCAAGTAGTAGGTCACGAGGACGAGGATCATGACGCGCGCGATATTGGCCACGAAGGCGATCGGGATGATCAGGATCGCGAGGACGACGTTGCGCAACGCGTTCGTGTAGCGCATGAGGTTCATGTACAGGAGCCCCAGCGCCTCGAGCGTGAACATGCTGTTCAGGCCGGCGCAGGCGTCGGCCACCAGCAGCTCGTACTGGCCCACGGTGAGCACCACGCCGGCCCGCCCCACCGGGTACCCAAGGTGGTAGAGCAGGCTGGCGGCGACCGCCGACACTGCCGACTTGAGCGGCGCCGTCACTGCCGCCACCAAGGTGCCAGGCAAGGGCACCATGAACAGCATGAAGAAGAGCGGAAACCAGATGATGCGCAGCGCCTTGCGGCCCATGAAGAGCAGCGCCAGCGCGATCAGCATCACGATCTGCGAGAAGATCTCGAAGAACATGATGAACTGCGAGCGGCCGATCACGTACAGGAGGAGCGCCACCACGAGCAGCGGCGCACCCAGCCAGTAGTCGGGCGCGGGTTCGAGGGCCGCCAGTTCGTGCCGCTTGGCGTAGATCAGGTAGATGCTCACGGCGAGGATGATCGGGCCGTGCCCCTGCTCGTCGGTCGACCAGACGCGCTCGGCCAGCATGATGTAGCTCGGGATGTACATCGCGGCGAGGCCGAGCAGAAGAAGCCCGACAACGATCACGTCCATGCCGCGCTCCGGCGGCCGGGCGAGATCTGCGGATCTCTTCGCGGGGTCGGTGTGCGCGATCGTCGACACGTCAGAACTCGTTGACGATGACGCCCGAGAGTTTGGTCGGCGTCTCCGCCAGGTTGGCCACCATATCCTGCAGATCGGCGACGCGGCCCTTGTCCTTGCGCGCAACGACCAGCGCCGCGCCACAACGCGCGGCAATCACGGCGGCGTCGGCGCCGTAGACGGCGGCCGGGGTGTCCACCACCACGTAGTCGAACTTCGAGACGAGCTCACGCATCAGCAGGCCGAAGGCGGGGCGTTCGACGAGTTCCAGCGGATTCGGCGGCGTGGTTCCGACCGGCAGCACGAACAGGCTGGGAACCCCCGCAACCTGCTGAATGACGTGGCTGTCACTGCGCCCGGAGAGGATGCCCGAAAGCCCGGTCTGGTTCTTGAGCTTGAAGACCTCGTGCAGCCGCGGCCCGCGCATGTCGGCATCCACCAGCAGCGTGCGGCCACCCAGCTGGGCGAGCGCGACGGCCAGGTTGGCGGCGCAGTAGGTCTTGCCGTCGCCGGCGTCGGGGCTGATGACCGCAAGTGCTCGCGGGGGCGAACCTTCGTCGAACAGGCGCATCATGAGCTGGCTGCGAAGCGCGCGAAACCCCTCGGCCCGCGCCGAAAACGGTTCGTTGAGCGCGACCAGTTCGGGACTGACGTGGCGCTGCTCCTCCGGCGCATAGGGATAGTGAAACTGCTGGGACAGCGCGAACAGCACGTCATCCTTGCTCGCATAGCCCAGCGCGACGGCGGCTTCCCCGAAGCGCACACCCGCCTGGCGCTGATGCTCGAGTACCTTTTCGACCTGCTCGGTTGTCAGATTGCGCAGCTCGGCAATGATGTCGCCGATGCTGCGCTCATGCTCATGCACCGTGTTGTCCGCATCGGGCGCCTGCGGCGAATGCGGCGCGTGCTGCGCCTGCGGCCTTGCCGCGGCCTCGACGACGGCTACCGGATCGGGTGTCGAATCTCGAAACTTGGCCATTACGCCCCCTTCGCCGGTTGCGGCAGTGCGGCCATCAGCCGCTGCTGCATGGCAGGCAAGTGCTTGTGCGCGAGGCTGAGTTTGGCGCCAGGCTTGGGCATCACGCCGAGCACGGGCAGGCCAAGCGTGGCGAATACATCGTCGATGCTGCGCACGCGCCGATCATTGATTTCGAGAACGACTGCCGTGCCGATGGCCAGCAAGCCACCCAGGAAGATGGACAGGACCAAGTTCAGCAGAATGCGCGGCGACGACGCCTCGATCGGCGGCACCGCCTGCGTCAGCACGTTGACGTTGCTCTGCGTCGTCTGACTCTCGAGGCTGGTCTGCATCGAACGCGCCATCAGCGTGTCGTACGAGCGCTGCGCGTTCTCGACGTCCCGCGCCAACACCTGGCCTTCGTCGCGAACCTGCTTCAGGTTCAGCACTTTCGCGCGCTGCGCTGCGAGCGCATCGCGAACCTGCGCCTCTCGCGCACGGTTGATCGTCCCCGTCACGCCGACGCCGCCCGTCACGCGCCGCGTCTCTTCGGCGATGCTCGTCTTCAGCTCGGCGATATTCGCCTTGAGTTCGACGATCTGCGGGTGCGCGCTGCCGTACCTGGCGTTCAGCTCCTTCAGCTTTGCCTCTTGCACCGACAGCTGGGACTTCAAGCCGTTGATCACCGGGTTGCTCAGCACTTCCTGCAGCTGGTCCGCAGAACTTCCCCTGGCCTGCCCCTGCCGGCTGTTCGACTCTGCGGCAATGGCCTGGATCATCACCAGTTGCGACGAAAGATCGTTCAGACGCGCGGTTTCGACGTCCAGCCGCTCGTCGGTGGCGGTGATGCCCTTCTCGCGCTGAAATGCGCTCAGCCTGGCCTGCGCCTTCTCGAGTGCATCGCGCGCATCCTTGCCCTGCGTATCGAAGAAGGTCGAATACTGTTTCGCCGGGTTGACGCGTAGTTCGAGCGAGGTGTCGATATAGGCCTGCACGAAGGCATTGGCCAGGCCGGCCGCGAAGCGCGGATCGGGCGCCGAATAGGCGACGTTGATGACGTTCGAATCGCGTGACGGCTGCACGCTCAGCTTCTTCGAGAACGTGTCGGCAAGCCAGACTTCGATACTGCCGTCACCACCCGTTTCGTCCAGCCATTGCTGGCGCACCTGCGGGCTGTCGGCCAGCTTCAGGTTGCGCACGACGCGATAGGCGACGCGATCGCTCTGGATGATGTCGGCCTGGGTCGCCATGAATGCCGGCGAGACCATGCCGGCGTACATCATCGCCGTGACCGGGTCCGGCTTCACGTCGAGCACGACGCTCGCGGTCGCGGTGTACTGCTTGGGCAGCAGCAGGCTGACCGCGAGCGTGACGCCGACCGTGAGGACGAACATCAGCAACGCGATCTTCCAGCGCGCTCGCAGAATCGATAGAACTTGTCCGAAAGTCATCTCGAGGCTCCGTCAGAACAAGCTTTCCTTGACGTAGACGACGTCGCCGGCGCGCACCAGTTCGTCCATCGCCGGCTTGAGCACCTCGACCTTGCCGTCGGCGCCCTTGCGGTGCACGGTGATGCCCTTCTCGGTGCCGCGCAGCGTCAGGCCGCCACCGGCGGCGAGCGCCTGCAGGACCGTCATGTCGCGATCGATGCGCATCGCGCCGGGCCGCTGCACCTCGCCGTAGATATAGACGATGGGTGCGCGGTCGACCCAGATCACGTCGCCGTTCTGCAGCGAAATATCCTGTGCGCGGCCCTGCACGCCGAAGACGGTCGGCAGGTCGATCTCCTGGCGGAAGGGCTGGCCGTTGCGGGTGCCGACGACGGTGACGATATCGGCCCCGCTGGCGGCGATACCGCCTGCGTTGGCCAGCATGTCGGTCAGGCGCATGTCGGCCACTTCGATCGGGAAGCGCCCGGGCCGATTGACCTGGCCGAGCACGCTCACCTGGTTGCCGCGCACCTGCGTCACGAGCACGCTGACCTGCGGCTGCTTGACGAAATTGCCGTCACGTAGCCCGTCGGCGATCACCTTCTCGGCCTGCCTCGGCGTCATGCCGCCGATCTTGACGGGCCCGAGCAGCGGGAAGCTGATCACGCCGGACTCGCTGACGCGGGTCTCGAGCGCGAGGTCAGGGTTCTGGAAGACGGTGATGCGGATCACGTCGCCCGGGCCAAGCTGATAGTCCTTCGCATCCGCCGCGGCGGCGGTCGCCGTCCTGGGCGCCGCGGTTTGGGCCGCGGCCTGGGTGCCGGCGAAGGACAGCGTGAAGGCCGCGATGGCCAGAGCGGTCAGGAATTTGTTTCGATTCATTTCTTCAACCCCATTCCTTTTGCAATTGCATCTGCACCCAGGCCGCTCGCGGCCGGTGCCGGTTCGGCCGCCGCAGCCGGAGGCGGCGGCGCCACGCTGTCGGCCGCACTCGCCGCCAGCGCCGGCTCGGCTGCAGCCGGCGCCGAGGCGGCCGCCTCGGCAAACTTGCCGACATACTCGATCGTCGCCGCTTCGCGCATCGATTTCATGTCAGCCTCGATCAGCTTGCGCTTGGCATCGTTCCACAGGAACTGCTCGATCGCCGGCCTGGCGCGTGCCTCGTCGACCGGTTCGGTGCGCGAGCCGGCAAGCACGATCACCTGCGCGCCGGTCGGCGTCGGTGCAAGAACCGCCTGGCCATCCTTCATCTTCGCGAAGGCATCGAGCATATTCAGCGGCAACTGCTCCGCCGCCCGCACCGCCTGGTTGCCGGTGAACTTGAAATTGTTTGCCTTGAGGTACTCGACGAAGTCGCCGATCGACTTGGCATCCTGCAGATGCTGGCGCAGCGCCGGCAACTGATCGGGCGTCGCTTCGATCCCCACTTCCTGGATGCTGTAGATGCGGCGTTCCTTGAAGAGCGCGGGATGCTCGTCGTAGTACTTCTTGATGTCCTCGGGCGTCGGCTTGGCCGCTGCCTCGCCGGTCTTTTCGGCATAGGCGCGGGCGATGATCTCGCGCTTCGCGGCCTCGAGCTGCTGCACGACGCGAGGATCGCGGTCGAGCTTCAGATCCTCGGCCTTCTGCACCGCGAGTTCCTGGTCGATCAGCCGCTCGAGAATCCGCCGGCCCGCTGCATCGGCCTGCTCGGGCTTGAGCCCGCGCTGCTGCTGCATCACGAAGTTGATCTGGTGGACAGTGATTTCTTCCTTGTTCACCTTGGCCGCGGTCTGCGATGCCTTGTCCTTCTTGTCGCCGCTGCAGCCGGCGAGCACGAACACTGCCGCCATTGCGGCGACCAGCACGGTCCTGCCGGGGCCGGCTCGAGACATTCGAGTCATTCGGGTTTCACTCCCATCGGGTCAAGACTCCATATCGGCCACCCAGCCGAAAAGTGCATGAGTGTAGCGGCGAAGCATGCCCCATCGGCAACCCCTAACCCGGGGCAAACCGCTGTAAGCAAGCGTTATTCCGTGCGCAAGTCACGTGCCACGTTGCAGGGCGTGGATCAGCACTTGATACCGACGTGCAGCGCGACGACGCCCGCGCTCAGGTTGTGCACGTCCACGTGACCGAAGCCGGCCTCTTTCATCATCTTCTTGAGCGTCTGCTGGTCGGGATGCATGCGGATCGACTCGGCCAGATAGCGGTAGCTGTCGCCGTCGCCGGTGACGATCTTGCCGATCAGCGGCAGGACGTTGAACGAATACCAGTCATAGGCCTTCGCGAGCGGCTTGGCAACGGCCGAGAATTCGAGCACGAGCAGCCGCCCGCCGGGCTTCAGGACGCGGTTCATCTCGGCCAGCGCCTTGTCCTTGTGCGTCATGTTGCGCAGGCCGAAGGCGACGCTCACGAGGTCGAAGCTGGCCGCGGCGAACGGCAGCGACTCGGCGTCGCACAGCGCGGTGGGCAGCACGAGGCCTTCGTCGAGCAGCCGGTCGCGCCCCTGGCGCAGCATCGCCTCGTTGATATCGGTGTGGACGACGATGCCGCTGGCGCCGGTCTTGCGCGCGAAGGCACGTGCCAGGTCGCCGGTGCCGCCGGCGATATCGAGTACCCGGTCGCCCTCGCGCGGCGCGGCGACGGCGATGGTGTAGGCCTTCCAGGCACGGTGCAGGCCAACCGACATCAGGTCGTTCATCACGTCGTAGCGCGACGCGACCGAATCGAATACGCCGCGCACGCGAGCGACCTTCTCGCTCTCGTCGATCGTCTGATAGCCGAAATGGGTCTGCGCCATCGCAGGCATCCGTCAGTGCGAGCCGCAGCCGCCGCCGTGGGCAGGAGCCATCGGCGCATCCCGGCTCTTGCCGGCCGCGGCCAGGCGCTCCTCGTAGCGCTTTTGCAGCGACTCCTGCTGCGAGCCCAGATAGTGCAGGTACTCCCACGAGAAGATGCCGCTCGAGTGGCCGTCGGAGAAGGTCGGCTGCACCGCGTAGTTGCCGACCGCCTCGAGCGAGTCGATGCCGACGTTGCGCTTGCCGGTCTGCAGCACCTCCTGCCCCGGGCCGTGGCCCTGCACCTCGGCGGACGGCGAATAGACGCGCATCAGCTCGAACGGGATGCGAAACAGCTTGCCGTCGTCGAAACCGATTTCGAGCACGCGCGACTCCTGGTGCACGGTGATCGTCGTTGGTTGCGGAGAGTTCGATTTGGTTCCAGCCATGATGCCCTGCACACGCCATGTTCGACAAGGAACGGGCAGTGTAGTCTCCTGCAATGCCCTCATCGGCGCCGCTGGCAGGCCGGGCTACACCAGCACGCGCTCGATGCCGCCGGCGTTCGCGCGCGCGACATACTCCGGCAGCCAGTTCTCGCCGAGGATGTGCCTGGCCATCTCGATCACGACGTAGTCGGCTTCGAGCAGCCCGCCCTGCAGATCGTCGACATAGCGGCTCAGGCCCTGCAGGCAGCTCGGGCACGAGGTCAGCAGCTTCACAGGGCCCTGCTCGCCGATCGCGCCGGTCGCGCGCAGCGCCGCCTCGTTGGCGCGCAGTTCCTCCTCCTTGCGAAACCGCACCTGGGTCGCGATGTCGGGCCTTGTGACGCCGAGCGTGCCGCTTTCGCCGCAACAGCGCTTGGCCTCGATGACGTTCTCGCCGACGAGCGCCTTCACCGTCTTCATCGGGTCCTGCAGCTTCATCGGGTCGTGGCACGGCACGTGAAACAGGTAGCCGCCGGCGCCTTCGAGCGTGATGCCCTTCTCGAGCAGGAACTCGTGGATATCGATCAGGCGGCTGCCGGGAAAGATCTTGTCGAACTGATAGCCCGCGAGCTGGTCGTAGCAGGTGCCGCAGCTGACGACGACGGTCTTGATGTCGAGGTAGTTCAGCGTCGTCGCGACGCGGTGGAAGAGCACCCGGTTGTCGGTGATCATCTTCTCGGCGCGGTCGAACTGGCCGCTGCCGCGCTGCGGATAGCCGCAGCAGAGATACCCCGGCGGCAGCACCGTCTGCACCCCGGCATGCCACAGCATCGCCTGTGTCGCGAGGCCGACCTGCGAAAAAAGCCGCTCCGACCCGCAGCCGGGGAAATAGAACACCGCCTCGCTGTCGGCGCTCGTAGCCGCAGGGTCGCGGATGATCGGCACGTAGTGCCGGTCCTCGATATCGAGCAGCGCGCGCGCGGTCTTCGTCGGCAGCCCGCCGGGCAGCTTCTTGTTGACGAAGTGGATCACCTGCTCCTTGATCGGCGCCGCACCGACCGTCGCCGGTGGCTTCGCCGTCTGGCGCCGGCCGATGCCGCGCAGCAGCGTCACCGCCAGGCGCTGCGCCTTGAAGCCGACATTGATCATGCCGGCGCGGATCGCCTTGATCGCGCGCGGATCGGTCGCGTTCAGCATCAGCATCGCCGCCGCGTTGCCGGGGCGAAAGCTCTTCTGCCCCATCTTGCGCAGCAGGTTGCGCATATTCATCGTCACGTCGCCGAAGTCGAT
>JBDHSE010000047.1:0-12857 GCA_039807955.1 Ideonella sp.
CAGCGCCGCCGTCTGCGGCATGCGCATCAGCCGCGTCGCGATGAACGGCACACCGGCGAGCCCCGGCGCCGAGCCGAGCGCGAACGCAGCCATCACCGTCGCGCCCTCGAGCGGCGACGCCGCGAGCGCGGCGACGGCCAGCGCGCCGTAGAGCACGCCGCACGGCATCGCGATCCACGCCAGCCCCATCAGCGCCGCGCGCCGCGTCCCCTTGCTGCGCCGCACGGCAAGCGGCGCATCGGCCGGCAGCGCGCGCTTGATGCCGAGGGCCGCCGCATCGACCCAGCGCGGCGTGCGGCCCGAGAACATCAATGCCAGCCCGAGCACGAGCACCGCGGCCTGCAGCATCGTCCACAGCGGCCGCATGAAGGCAGTGCCGGCCGACCATGACGCGATCAGCGCGACCGCGCTCGCCGCCACCGCGCCCGCCGCGACATAGGCCAGCGCGCGCCCGGCGTGCCAGCCGGCCAGCGCCCGCGTGCTGTGCAGCCCGCCGCAACGCCGCGCGATCGCCGCGCACGGTGCGCCGCACATCAGCGCGCAGTGCGGCGTGCTCGCCAAGCCCATCAACAATCCCGCTACGATCAGCGATGTACTCATTGCCCGGGTTTTGCGCCCGGCCCTTGCGTGTATCTCAGATGACGCGTGAGTATCGCTCGCGGGCGCGGTCCGACTGCAGCGGCTGGTCGAACACCATCGCCACCGCCCGCACGAAGTACCAGCCGGCCGGCGTGAGCGTGACGCCGTCGTCCTCGATCTCGACGAGGCCGTCGCGCGCGAGTTCGGCCAGGCGCTCGAGCTCGGGCGCGAACCGGCTGCGGACGTCGACCAGGTGCGACAGCCGGATCGCCTCGTAGTCGATCCGGCCCTGGCACATCAGGCCCATGATGATCGCGCGGCGCACGAGGTCCTCGCGGCTGAGGGCGACGCCGCGCACGACCGGCAGTTCGCCCGCCTCGAGCAGGTCGTAGTACTCGGGCAGCGTCTTCGCGTTCTGGCTGTAGGTCGCGCCGACCTTGCTGATCGCCGAGACGCCGAGCGCGATCAGGTCGCAATCCGGATGCGTGCTGTAGCCCTGGAAGTTGCGGTGCAGCCGGCCCTGGCGCTTGGCGACGGCGAGCGCGTCGTCGGGCAGCGCGAAGTGGTCCATGCCGATGTAGACGTAGCCCTGCGACAGGAAGCCGGTGATCGCGCGCGACAGCATCGCGATGCGGTCGGCCGGCTTGGGCAGTTGATCCGCGTCGATGCGCCGCTGCGGCTTGAAGCGCTGCGGCAGATGGGCGTAGGCGTAGAGCGCGATGCGGTCCGGGCGCAGACCTGCCATCTGTTCGACGGTGCGCGCCAGCGTGTCGGGCGTCTGCAGCGGCAGGCCGTGGATCAGGTCGGCGTTGATCGAATCGAAGCCGATCTCGCGCGACGCCTGCATCAGCTCGGCGACCTTGGCGTACGGCTGCACGCGGTGCACCGCCTTTTGCACGAGCGGGTTGAAGTCCTGCACGCCGAAGCTCAGGCGGTTGAAGCCGAGCGCCGCCAGATGCGCGAGCCGCTCGCGGCTGACGGTGCGCGGATCGACCTCGATCGAGCACTCGGCGCCTTCGAGGAAGGTGAACGCGCCGCGCAACGCGCGCATCACGCGCTCGAGCTCGGCGTCCGACAGGAAGGTCGGCGTGCCGCCGCCGAAGTGCAGTTGCAGCAGCGGCTGGCCGCTGCCGAGCGCCTCGACCTGCAGCGCCAGTTCGTGCTCGAGCGCGTCGAGGTACTCGGGCGGGCGCTCGTGATGGCGGGTGATGACCTTGTTGCAGGCGCAGTAGTAGCAGACCGATTCGCAGAACGGGATGTGCACGTAGACCGACAGCGGCGCGCGCCCGCCGACGGCGCCGGCCGACGCGCGCTGCGTCAGCGCCTGGCGGTACTGCTTGGGGCCGAACGCCTCGACGAAGCGGTCGGCCGTCGGGTACGAGGTGTAGCGCGGGCCGCTCAGGTCGAAGCGGCGCAGCAGCGCGTCGCTCGGTGCCCATTTGGCACCGGCTGCCGCGCCTGCTAGAGGTCGGATGGTAGGCATCAAGGGACTGTGCCGACGCGGCTTCGGGCGGTGCTTGCTTTGCATCAAAAAGGGGCTTGTCGCAAAGGCCTTGGCAGCTTCAGATTTGAGTTGGGTCATGCTGAGCGATACTTACAACTTCTTGACGCACTGCAGGCCGGCCCACGCCGCCGCGGTGCCCACAGCCACGGGTTCAAGGGCAGTACATGAAACTCGAAGCCATGAAAGTCGCCTGCTCGAGCTGCAGCCTGCGCGAGCTGTGCCTGCCAGTGGGCTTGTCGGCGGCCGATATCGAGCAGGTGGACGAGCTCGTCGGCGCGCGCCGCACGCTCAAGCGCGGCGAGGTCCTCTTTCATGCCGGCGACCGTTTCGAATCGCTCTACGCGGTGCGCACCGGGTTCTTCAAGACGCGCATCTCGTCGGAGGACGGCCGCGACCAGGTGACGGGCTTCCAGATGGCGGGCGAACTGCTCGGCCTGGACGGCATCAGCGAGGACCGCCACTCGTGCGATGCCGTCGCGCTCGAGGACTCGCAGGTCTGCATCATTCCGTACAGCCGGCTCGAGGAGATGTCGCAAAAGGTCACCGACCTGCAGCGCCAGTTCCACCGCGTGATGAGCCGCGAGATCGTGCGCGACCACGGCGTGATGCTGCTGCTCGGCGGCATGCGCGCCGAGGCCCGGCTCGCCGCCTTCATCCTGAACCTGACGCAGCGGCTGCAGGCACGCGGCTTCTCGGGCACATCGCTCGTGCTGCGCATGACGCGCGAGGAGATCGGCAGCTACCTCGGCCTCAAGCTCGAGACGGTGAGCCGCGCGTTCTCGCGCTTCCAGGAGGACGGGCTGCTCGAGGTCAAGCAGCGCGACATCCGCGTCGTCAACGAACCCGGGCTGCGGCGCCTGCTCAACGACGCGCCCTGCTGAGGGCGACGGTCAGGGCTTCAGCGCCTGCGGTGCCTGCGGCGTCGCGGCGTGATTGCGGCCCTGCATTGCCGGCACCTCGCTGCGCTGCGTTCGCTCCTTGACCGGCAGCACGTCGTCCGCACCGCTCAGCGCGATCACCGCGGTCGCGATCCCGGCGACGACGACGACGAGCGGGCCGCCGACGACGAGCCACATGATGCGGTGGCGCCACCAAGGCGATGGGTCGTGTGCAGGGTCGGGTTGCATGGGCTGCTTGCGGGGCTGCTCGATCGCCGCCTCAGCGCGGCACGACGAATGTCGATTCCTCGTTCAACGTCACCGCCGCCTGGCCGGCGCCGGGCTCGCGCGTGACGCGAAACTCCATCTTGTGCGCACCCGGCCCGAGCGCCTGCGCCTGCTGCGGCTCGATCTGCACCGCGACCGGCACCCAGCGCGACTCGGCCGGCGCAAGCGACGTCTCGCCGCGCACGATCGCCTGCGCGCCTTCGATACCCGCGGCGGCGATGCTGTAACGCTGCGGCGACTCGGTCGTGTTCATCAACTGCAGGCTGTAGACGTTCTCGATGCGGCCGTCGTCGACGAGGCGCGCGAGCGACCCGCGGTCGCGCACGACGTCGACCCTAAACGGCGCGCGCAGCGCGAGGCTCGTGACGAAGGCGGCGCCGATCGCGAGCAGCACGACGCCGTAGATCAGCACCCGCGGCCGCAGCACGCGGCGCAGCGTGAGCGTGCCGCCGTCGCGCAGGCTGCGCTGCGTCGCGTAGCGGATCAGCCCGCGCGGCGTGTTCATGCGGTCCATCACGCCGTTGCAGACGTCGATGCAGGCGGCGCAGCCGATGCACTCGTACTGCAGGCCTTTGCGGATGTCGATCCCGGTCGGGCAGACCTGCACGCACAGCGAGCAGTCGACGCAATCGCCCTTTGCGAGCGCCGCCCGGTCGGCGTCGCGCGCGCGGGCGCCGCGCGGCTCGCCGCGCCGCTCGTCGTAGCTGATGATCAGCGTGTCGTGGTCGAACATCGCGCTCTGGAAGCGCGCGTAGGGGCACATGTACTTGCAGACCTGCTCGCGCATGAAGCCGGCGTTGCCGTACGTCGCGAAGCCGTAGAAGAGGATCCAGAACGTCTCCCACGGCCCGAGGCCGAAGTGCAGCACGCCGCCGGCCAGGCTGCGGATCGGCGTGAAGTAGCCGACGAAGGTGAAGCCCGTCCACAGCCCGATCGCGATCCAGATCAGGTGCTTGCCGCCGCGGCGCAGGAGCTTCGCCGCGTTCCACGCCGAGCGGTCGAGCCGGATGCGCGCATTGCGATCGCCCTCCAGCCGATGCTCGACCCACATGAAGATCTCGGTGTAGACGGTCTGCGGGCAGGCGTAGCCGCACCACAGCCGGCCGGCGACGGCGGTGAACAAGAAGAGGCCGTAGGCCGAGAGGATCAGCAGCCCCGTCAGGTAGATGAAGTCCTGCGGGTAGAGGACGAGGTCGAAGATGAAGAAGCGCCGCGCCGCGAGGTCGAACAGCACCGCCGGGCGGCCGTTCCACGTCAGCCACGGCAGGCCGTAGAAGACGAGCTGCGTTGCCCACACCAGGGCCCAGCGCCAGGCCGCGAACCAGCCGTGCACGGCGCGCGGGTGGATCGTCCCTTCGCTCGCGTACATCGACACCGTCGCCGCCGGGTCGGCGGCGACGGAGGCGCTGCGCGGCGCGTCGGCCACCGCCTAGCGCGCCGCCGACGCCGCAGGCGCCGCCGCAACGCCCGCGGCGCCGCCGCGCGACAGGCTCCAGACGTAGGCGGCGAGGACGCGGATCTGCTCGTCGCCCAGGCGCGTCTTTTGCGCCGGCATCGAGTTCTGCCAGCCGTTGGTGATCGTGCGAACGATCATGTCCTCGCCCCAGCCGTGCAGCCAGATGCGGTCGGTCAGGTTCGGCGCGCCGAGCGCCGGGTTGCCCTTGCCGTCGGCGCCGTGGCAGGCCGCGCAGACGACGAACTTGGGCTTGCCGAGTTGCGCCGCGATCTTGTCGTGCGGGCTGCCCGAGAGGCTCAGCACGTAGTTGGCGACGTTCCTCACGTCCTCGGCGCTGCCGACCGCCTCGGCCATCGGCGGCATGATGCCCTCGCGGCCGTCGGTGATCGTCGTGATGATGTCCTCGGGCGTGCCGCCCCACAGCCAGTCGCGATCGGTCAGGTTCGGAAAGCCGAGCCCGCCGCGCGCGTCCGAGCCGTGGCACGTCGAGCAGTTGTTCGCGAACAGCCGCTCGCCGATCGCATGCGCCTGCGGGTCGGCGGCGAGCTGCTCGACCGGCATCGCGGCGAAGCGGGCGAACATCGGCGCGAGTTCGGCCGCCGCGCGCTCGCGCTCGCGCTCGTACTGGCCGACCGAAGTCCAGTTCAGCGCGCCGACCTTCGCGCCGAGCCCGGGGTAGAGCGCGAGGTAGACCGCGGCGAAGACGACGGTGATGACGAACAGCCACATCCACCAGCGCGGCAGCGGGTTGTTGAGTTCGCGCAGGTCGCCGTCCCAGACGTGGCCGGTCGTGTTGTCGCCCGCCATGACCTTGCGCCGGCTGGCGAAGATCAGCAGCGCGAGGCAGCCCAGCAGCGAGACGACCGTCACGCCGCCGACGAACAGCGACCAGCCGAAATGGTCGAAGTCACTCATGGCGGTCTCCGGCGATCGGCTCGTCGGCGAATGGCAGCATCGCCGCCTCCTCGAAGCGCGCGCGATTGCGCCGCGACCAGGCCCAGACGACGATGCCGATGAAGGCGGCGAACGACAGCAGGGTCGTCGCGATGCGCAGATCGTTCACATCCATTGCGATTCCCCTTCTCACTTCACCGCGGTGCCGAGCACCTGCAGGTAGGCGATCACCGCTTCGAGCTCGGTCTTGCCGGCGACCTCCTTGCCGGCGTCGGCGATCTCCTGGTCGCTGTAGGGCACGCCCAGCGTTCGCATCGTGCGCAACCGCGGCGGCATGTCGGCCGGGTTCACCGTCGCCGTCGCCAGCCACGGGTAGGCCGGCATGTTGGATTCGGGCACCAGGTCGCGCGGGTTGATCAGGTGGATGCGGTGCCACTCGTCGCTGTAGCGGCCGCCGACGCGCGCCAGGTCCGGCCCGGTGCGCTTGCTGCCCCACTGGAACGGATGGTCGTAGACGAACTCGCCGGCCTGCGAGAACGGCCCGTAGCGCAGCGTCTCGGAGCGAAACGGGCGGATCATCTGCGAGTGGCAGTTGTAGCAGCCCTCGCGCTGGTAGATGTCGCGCCCGGCGAGCTGCAGCGCGGTGTAGGGCTTGAGGCCCGGCACCGGCTCGGTCGTGCTGCGCTGGAAGTACAGCGGGACGATCTCGACGATGCCGCCGATCGAGACGACGAGCAGAATCAGCACGATCATCAGGAAGTTGCTCGTCTCGATCCGCTCGTGGCCGACAGGGGCGTGTTCGTTGCTCATGCCGGTCTCCTTCAGGCGGCGGCGACCGCGGGTTTCAACGCCGGCTCGGTGCCCGGGCCGCGCATCGTCATCACGACGTTCCACGCCATCAGCAGCATGCCGCACAGGTAGAGCAGGCCGCCCACCATGCGCACGACGTAGAACGGATAGGTCGCCTTCACGCTCTCGACGAAGCTGTAGACGAGCGTGCCGTCGGGGTTGATCGCGCGCCACATCAGGCCCTGCATGACGCCGGCAATCCACATCGCCGCGATGTAGAGGACGACGCCGATCGTCGCGATCCAGAAGTGCGCCTCGATCGCGCGCACGCTGTACATCCGGGTGCGGCCGACCATGCGCGGGATGAGGTAGTAGAGGCTTCCCATCGTGATGAAGCCGACCCAGCCGAGCGCGCCCGAATGCACGTGGCCGACGGTCCAGTCGGTGTAGTGGCTGAGCGCATTGACGGTCTTGATCGACATCATCGGCCCCTCGAAGGTGCTCATGCCGTAGAACGACAGGCTGACGATGAGGAACTTCAATATCGGATCGTCGCGCAGCTTGTACCAGGCACCCGACAGCGTCATGATGCCGTTGATCATCCCGCCCCAGCTCGGCGCGAGCAGCACGAGCGAGAAGACCATGCCGACGCTTTGCGTCCAGTCGGGCAGCGCGGTGTAGTGCAGGTGGTGCGGCCCGGCCCACATGTAGGTGAAGATCAGGGCCCAGAAGTGCACGATCGACAGCCGGTACGAATACACCGGCCGCTCGGCCTGCTTCGGGATGTAGTAGTACATCATCCCGAGGAAGCCCGCCGTCAGGAAGAAGCCGACCGCGTTGTGGCCGTACCACCACTGCACCATCGCGTCCTGCACGCCGGCGTAGGCCGAGTAGCTCTTCATCGAATCGAGGCTCACCGGCAGCGCGGCGCTGTTGACGATGTGCAGCAGCGCGATCGTCAGGATGTAGGCGCCGAAGAACCAGTTCGCGACGTAGATGTGGCGCACCTTGCGCTTGCCTATCGTGCCGAAGAAGACGATCGCGTAGGCGACCCAGACGACGGCGATCAGCAGGTCGATCGGCCACTCGAGTTCGGCGTACTCCTTGCTCTGCGTGTAGCCCATCGGCAGCGAAATCGCGGCGGCGACGATCACGATCTGCCAGCCCCAGAACGTCGCCTCGGCGAGCCACGGCGCGAAGAGCCGCACCTGGCAGGTGCGCTGCACGACGTGGTACGAGGTGGCGAAGAGCGCGCTGCCGCCGAACGCGAAGATCACCGCGTTGGTGTGCAGCGGACGCAGCCGCCCGTAGCTCAGCCACGAGACGCCGCCGAGGAACTCGGGCCACGCCAGTTGCGAGGCGGCGATCACGCCGACCAGCATGCCGACGACGCCCCAGACGATCGCCGCGATCGCGAACTGCGTGACGACGCGGTCGTTGTAGACCGGCGCCGCCGGTGACGGATCTCTCATCGATCGCTCCTCGTTATTGGTCTCGAGACCACATTATGGCCAGGGGAATCGCCGGTCTCTTGAGTACAGTCAAGCGGCGCATCGCGCCGCGCGACCTCGCCCGGCGCCTCCTCGTCCTCGAGGACGCGCAGCCCCTCGCGCTCGAGGTCATCGAACTGGCCGTCGTGCAGCGCCCAGGCAAAAAGGCCGATCAGCCCGAGCACGAGCAGCACCGACATCGGCAACAACAGGTACAGGCTTTCCATCCGTCAGCTTCGATTCCGCGCGCGACCCTGTGCGCCGCCCGCCTCAGCGCCCGGCGCGCAGCGCGTTGAGGACGACGACGAGCGAACTGCCCGCCATCCCGGCGCCGGCCGCCCACGCCGGCAGCCAGCCGACGAGCGCGAGCGGAACGCACAGCGCGTTGTACATCGCGGCCCATAACAGATTCTTACGAACGATGCCCATCGTGCGCACCGCCCTTGCCCGCGTCGCCGGGATCTCGGCAAGCCGGCTGCCGAGGACGACGAAGTCCGACCGCTGCTGCGCGAGCGCGCTGCCGTGGGCGAGCGCGAACGAAACATCGGCCCGCGCGAGCACCGGCGCGTCGTTCAGGCCGTCGCCGACCATCAGCACACGGTGGCCCTCGCGCTGCCATTGCGCCAGCGCTTCGAGCTTGTGCTCGGGGCTCGCGCCGCCCTGCACCGCGTCGATGCCGACCTTCGCCGCGAGCGAACGCGCGGTCGCAGACGAGTCGCCCGACAGCAGCCGCAACTGCACGCCCTGCTCGCGCAGCGCGGCGAGCGCTTCGGCCGCATCGGCGCGCAGTTGCTCGTCGAACTCGAAGCACACCCGCTCGTGCGGCGCGGCGCCAACTGGTGCGAGGCAGACCGTCGGCCGGCCGCCGCGCGCCGCCGCCGCGCCGACCCAGCCCGGCGCACCGAGCCGCCAGCGCCGGCCGGCCTCGTCGAGCGCCTCAATGCCCTGCCCAGGCAGTTCCCTCACCTCGCGCCAGGCGTGCCGCGCGCCGGGCAGCGCGGCGGCGAGCGCGGCCGACAGCGGATGGCGCGACAGCGCTGCAAGCGACGCCGCGCGTGCTTTCAAGGCCGCCCCGTCGGCCCCGGCGGGCAGCACCGTGTCCGCGAGCATGAGCCGATCCTGCGTCAGCGTGCCGGTCTTGTCGAAGCAGGCGACGTCGCTGCGCGCGAGCGCCTCGAAGGCGTCCAGCCGCTGCACCAGCACGCCGCGCCTGGCGAGTGCGCCGGCCGCGCTCAGCAGCGCCGCCGGCGCGGCAAGCGACAGCGCGCAGGGGCAGGTGACGATCAGCACTGCGACGCCGACCCACAGCGCGCGCGGCGGGTCGATCACGCTCCATGCCGCGACGGCCGCGGCGGCGAGCGCGAGCACGGTCCACAGGAACGGGCCGGCAATGCGATCGGTCGCACGCACCAGCGCCGGCCGCTCGGTCAGCGCGCGCGTCACCAGATCGACGATCTGCGCGTAGCGCGTGCCGTCGCCGAGTGCAGCCAGGCCGACGACGACCGGCGCCGCAAGGTTAATGCTGCCGGCGATGACGGCGTCGCCCGCCGCGCGCTCGACGGGCCGCGACTCGCCCGACAACATTGCCTCGTCGACCTCGGTGCGGCCTTCGAGCAGCGTGCCGTCTCCGGGGAACGCCTGGCCGGCCGCGACCCGCACCCGGTCGCCGACGCGCAGCCGTGCGATCGCGACCGGGCGTGCGACGCCGTCGGCCTCAATCCGCTCGACGCTGTCGGGCATGCGCAGCAGCAGTGCGTCGAGCGCCTCGGTGCTGCGCGCGCGGGCGCGCAGTTCGAGCCAGCGCCCGGCCAGCAGGAAGGTGACGAACATCGTCAGCGAATCGAGGTACGGCTCGGCGCCGAAGCGCCCGCCGGGATCGAAGGTGACGGCGGTGCCAGCGACGAAGGTGGCGCCGATGCCGATCGCGACCGGCACGTCCATGCCGATGCGCCGCTGGCGCAGCGCGCGCCACGCGCCGCCGAAGAACGGCCCGGCCGAGAAGAGCATCACCGGCAGCGTCAGCATCCACGTCGCCCAGCGCAGCAGCGCGAGCAGGTCCGGCGCGATCTCGCCCGGCGCCGCGACGTAGACCGGCAGCGTCAGCATCATCACCTGCATCATGCAAAAAGCGGCGACGAACAAGCGCCACAGCGCGGCGCGCGCCTCGCGCCGCAGCGCGGCGTGGGCGTCCTCGCGCTGCGCCGGCAGCGCGCGGTAGCCGGCTCGCTGCACCGCCTCGACGAGCGCCGAGAGGCGCACGCGCGCCGGGTCCCAGCGCACCTGCAGGCGCCGGCTCGCGGCGTTGACCTCGGCTTGCGCGACGCCGGGAACGACGCGCAGCGCCGACTCGATGACGCCGGCGCAGGCGGCGCAGTAGATGCCCTGGATCGCGAACAGCGTCTCGCCTTCGCGCCCGCCGTCGCCGCGCGTGCGCCAGCGGGTGCTGCCGGCGAGCGCCGCCTCGTCGTCGAGCGCGGCGGCAAGGCCGGCGGCCAGCGCCGCGGGTGGCGCCGGCCGGGCATCGAGACCCGCCGCCGACGAGCCGCCGCTCATGCGCAGCGCGCGCTGCGGGCGGTCGGGCCGGGGTGATCGCAAGGCATGCGTTACTCTAAGCGATCCACCCTTCGATGCCGGCCATGAAATCTGCCCAGCTGCACACCGTGATGCTCGCCGCCGCTGCCGCGGCCCTGCTCGCCGCGCCGTGCGCGGCGCAGACCGCGGCGCAGCCGACGCTGCCGTCGGTCAAGCTCAACGCCGGCATCCACGTCATCAGCGCCGAAGTCGCGCAAACCGCCGACCAGCGCGCCGCCGGGCTGATGTTTCGCACCGAGATGGCGCCCAACGCCGGCATGCTGTTCGCGTTCCCGGCGCCGTACGCGCATTGCTTCTGGATGAAGAACACGCCGCTGCCGCTGTCGATCGCTTTCATCGCCGACGACGGCACGGTCGTCAACATCGAGGACATGGCGCCGCAGACAACCGATTCGCACTGCGCCGCCAAGCCGGTAAGCTTCGCGCTCGAGATGCACCAGGGCTGGTTCGCCAAGCGCGGCATCAAGCCCGGCATGCGGCTGCACGGCGCGCCGTTCGGCCCCTGACGCCGGCAGGCTGTAGCCGAAGTCTGCGCGGCCGTTTGCCGTGCATGGCTCGCCGATAATCGGCGCGATGAATCCGCTCCTGGGCAAGCTCCATCCCTACCCGTTCGAGCGGCTGCGCGAACTGACGCGCGACCTGACGCCCAACCCCGCGCTGCGGCCGATCGGCCTCGGTATCGGCGAGCCGCGCCATCCGACGCCCAGGCTCGTCACCGACGCGTTGACGGCGGCGCTCGCCGGGCTCGCGAACTACCCCGCCACCGCCGGCGAGCCGGCGCTGCGCGAAGCCTGCGCGCAGTGGCTGCAGCGCCGCTACGGCGTCGCGGTCGATCCAATGTCGCAGCTCTTGCCGGTGAACGGCTCGCGCGAGGCGCTGTTCGCCTTCGCACAGACGGTGATCGACCCGACCCGGGCCGGCGCGACCGTCGTCTGCCCGAACCCCTTCTATCAAATCTACGAGGGCGCGGCGCTGCTCGCCGGCGCGCAGACGGCATTCGCGAACAGCGACCCGCGGCGCAACTTCGCCGCCGACTGGTCGCAGATCGACGCTGCGACCTGGTCGAGGACGCAATTGCTCTACGTCTGCTCGCCGGGCAACCCGACCGGCGCCGTGATGCCGCTCGATGAGTGGCGAGCCCTGTTCGAACTCGCCGACCGCCACGATTTCGTGATCGCGAGCGACGAGTGCTACTCGGAGATCTACTTCGGCGACGCACCGCCGCTGGGCTCGCTCGAAGCGGCGAAGGCGCTCGGCCGCGAGAGCTTTCACAACCTCGTCGCCTTCACGAGCCTGTCCAAGCGCTCGAACGTGCCCGGCATGCGCTCGGGCTTCGTCGCCGGCGACGCGCGGCTGATCCGTGCCTTCCTGACCTACCGCACCTACCACGGCAGCGCGATGAGTCCGCCGGTGCAGCGCGCGAGCATCGCCGCCTGGAGCGACGAAGCGCACGTCATCGCCAATCGCGCGGCGTACCGGCAAAAGTTCGACGCCGTGACGCCGATATTGGCGGATGTGCTCGATGTGGCGATGCCCGACGCGGGCTTTTATCTGTGGGCCGGCGTGCCGGGCGGCGACGACGTGGGCTTCGCACTGAGATTGCTCGCTCAATACAATGTCGCCGTCCTGCCCGGCAGCCTGCTTGCGCGCGATGCGCACGGCGCCAACCCCGGCGCGGGCCGCATCCGGCTGGCGCTCGTCGCCGGCGTCGAGGATTGCGTCGAAGCGGCGCAGCGCATCGCGCAATGCGTCCGAAACCCCGGCCCACCTCCAGCGAGCACCCCATGACCACGACCTCCGCCCGCCAGATCCAGCACATCATCGACCTCGCCTGGGAGGCGCGCGCGCAGATCAGCGCCGTCTCGTCGCCCGAGGTGCGCGAGGCGGTCGAGCACGTCGTCTCCGACCTCAACGCGGGGCGCATCCGCGTCGCCGAGCGCCAGGGCGTCGGCCAGTGGAGCGTGAACCAGTGGGTGAAGAAGGCGGTGCTGCTGAGCTTTCGCTTGAGCGACAACAAGCCGATGCGGGCCGGCGACCTCGCCTTCTTCGACAAGGTGCCGACCAAGTTCACGCACCTCGACGAGCAGCACATGCACGACGCCGGTGTTCGCATCGTGCCGCCCGCCGTCGCGCGCCACGGCAGCTACATCGCGAAGAACGTCGTGTTGATGCCGAGCTACGTCAACATCGGCGCCTACGTCGACGAGGGGACGATGGTCGACACCTGGGCGACGGTCGGCTCGTGCGCGCAGATCGGCAAGAACGTGCACCTGTCGGGCGGCGTCGGCATCGGCGGCGTCCTCGAGCCCTTGCAGGCGAACCCGACGATCATCGAGGACAACTGCTTCATCGGCGCGCGCTCCGAGGTCGTCGAGGGCGTGATCGTC
>JBDHSE010000048.1:0-12709 GCA_039807955.1 Ideonella sp.
TGACGCAAAAATAAAGACTTGCGTGCGCGACTCAAAGTGATGGGTGAACTTGGAACCTAGTGCAAACCACTAGACCGGGGCGTGAACTACGTCACAGGCGCTGCGTCGGCGCGGCACGCAGACGATGGCGCGCAAGAGCGCGGGCGCCGTCGCGCCGCGCGGCGCGCTATCCGGGCCGCGCCCGCTGAACCCCTGGCCGTATCGCGCCTGCGTCAGCCCAGGCTTCGGTGTCGAACCAGGCATCGCCGCGCAGACAGGCGGCGAGCATCTCGATCGAATCGAGTCCCCAGAACATGCGGCCATCGACCTCGATCGTCGGCACGCCGAAGATGCCGCGCGCGGCGGCGGCGCTGGTGGCGGCGCGCAGCGCCTGGCGCACGTCGTCGCCCTGCGGGTCGCGCAGCGGCTGCAGCGCAGCCGTCAGCGCCGCGAGGCGCCCCGCGTCGTTCGCATCCGCACCGCCGTGCCAGACGTGGTGAAAGAGCCGCTCGCAGACGCGCCGGCTCGGCGTCGCAAGCAGCGCGCCAGCGCCAATCTCGGGCGCGCACGCGAACGCGAGGCGCTGCAGCGCGAGCGGGTTGAACGGATGCTGCGCCGGCAGGTCCAGCTGCACGCCGAGCCGGTGCGCGTGCCACGCGACCTGGCGGTAGGTCCAGCTGCGCTTGGGTTCGATCTCGGCCGGCCCGAGGTTGCCCCAGTGCTTGAGCAGCCCGGCGAACAGCAGCGGCTGATAGCTCACCTCGACCGACAGCCCTTCGAGCGCCTGCGGCAGCCGCTCGAACGCGAGATACGCGTACGGCGAGACGACGTCGAAGCAAAAGCGCAGATGCTTCATCGCGCGTCGCGCCGCGCAACATTCGCGCCCGCGGCCACTTCGCGCCGCCGATCGGCCTGCGCGATCACGGCGCGTTTGTCGTCAACGCCTAGTGAAGACCAGCGGCCGATCTCGTCGATCGTGCGAAAGCAGCCCTGGCACCAGCCGGTTTGCGCATCGAGCGTGCAGACGTCGTTGCACGGGCTTTCGACCGGCGCGCCGTTCATTCGGTGACGTCCTCGACCGGCGCGCCGGTCAGCGCGACGAGTTGCTGCGGCGACGCCAGGAACACGCCCTTCGGGTGGCCGGCCGCGGCCCAGATCGCCTCGAAGCGGAACAGCTCGCGGTCGATCAGCGTCACCGGCGGCGTGACGTGGCCGACCGGCGCGACGCCGCCGATCGTGAACGAGGTCGCCTCCTTCACGAACGCGGCGTCGGCGCGGCCGACGGCGCCGACGCGCGCCGCGACCTTGGCCTCGTCGACCCGCTTGTCGCCCGAGGTGACGACGAGCACCGCCGCGTCGTCGCCGCGGCGCCGAAAGACGATGCTCTTGGCGATCTGCCCGACCGTGACGCCGAGCGCGTCGGCCGCCTCCTGCGCGGTGCGCGCCGAGTTGCTCAGGAACACCGGCGCATGCGGATGGCCGCGCGCGGCGAGCGCGTCGCTGACGCGGCGAAAACCTTCGGGCCGGTCCTGCGTCGGCTCGGTCTGCGATCCATTCGAACTGCTGCTCATACCCTTCTCGTTTTCTCGTTCACGTTGAAGCCGCCCGCTTCGCGAGCAGCGCATTGCCCGAACGCGACACCGGCTTCCTGCCAAGCACGTCGGAGATGTACTTCGCCGCATCGACCAGCGCGTCGAGATCGACGCCGGTCTCTAGCCCCAAGCCGCGCAGCATGAAGAGCACGTCCTCGGTCGCGACGTTGCCGGTCGCGCCCTTCGCGTAAGGGCAGCCGCCGAGGCCGGCGACGCTCGCGTCGAAGGTGTGGATGCCCATCTCGAGGCAGGCGTAGATGTTGGCAAGCGACTGGCCGTAGGTGTCGTGGAAATGCCCGCTGACCTCGGCGAGCGGGAAGTGCGCGAGCGCGCGCTCCATCGCCGCCTGCACCCGCCGCGGCGTGCCGACGCCTATCGTGTCGGCGATGCCGCAGTGGTCGACGCCGATGGCATGCATCAATCGCACGACGCGCTCGACCTCGTCCGCGCTCACCTCGCCCTGGTACGGGCAGCCGAGCGCGCACGACACCGCGGCGCGCACCTTGATGCCGTGCTCGTGCGCGGCGGCGACGACGGGGCGAAAGCGCTCGATGCTCTCCTCGATGCTGCAGTTGATGTTGCGCTGGCTGAAGGCCTCGCTCGCGGCGCCGAAGACGACGATATCGTCGGGTCGGCCGGCGAGCGCCGCCTCGAAGCCCTTGAGGTTGGGCGTCAGCACCGAGTAGCGCACGCCTGCCTTGCGCTCGATTCCCGCCATCACGGCGGCGCCGTCGGCCATCTGCGGCACCCACTTCGGGCTGACGTAGCTCGTCACCTCGATTTCGCGCAGGCCCGCCGCCTGCAGGCGGTGAACGAGCTCGATCTTGACGGCGGTATCGACCGGCTGCTTCTCGTTTTGCAGCCCGTCGCGCGGGCCGACATCGACCAGGGTGACCTTGGCGGGCAGGCTCATCGCATGGCTCTCCTGCGTTCAGGCGGCTGCCAGCCGCAGCAGCTCGCCGCCCTCGGCGACCGAGTCGCCGGGGGCGTAGAGCAACTCCTCGATCGTGCCATCGCGCGGCGCGCAGATCGTGTGCTCCATCTTCATCGCCTCCATCACCGCGAGCGGCTGGCCGAGCTTGACGGCGTCGCCCGCCTTGGCGAGGAAGGCGATCACCTTGCCCGGCATCGGCGCGGTGAGCCGCCCGCCCTCGGCCGCGTGGTCGCCGGCGTGCGCGATCAGGTCGACCTCGAGCGCGCTGCCCGAGCCTTCGGGCGCGAAGACGCAGACCTGCTCGCCGCTCGTGTAGACATCGACGACCCAGCGCCGGCCGTCGACCGTGATCTCGTGGCGGTCAGCGCCGAGCTGGCGCGTCGCGAACGGCCAGTGCGCAACGCCGACGCTGATCATCGCTGCTCCGTCGGCGCGCTCGAGCTTGACCTGGCGATGCTCGCCGCCGATCTCGATCTCGATGCGTCGCTGCGCCGCACCGTGCAGCCGCCAGGCGTCGGCGCGCGTCCAGGGGTCGGCCGTTTCGCGCGCGCGCCCGACCGCGAGCGCATGCGCGACGACGCCGCCGACGATGCAGGGCAGCGCCAGCGGCGGCGCCTCGAACAGCGCCGCGCGCTCGCGCTCGATCAGCGCGGTGTCCAGATCGGCGCTCGCGAACGCGCGCGATGCGGCCGCGCGGCGCAGGAACGCGACGTTGGTGTGCAGCCCGACGATGTGCGTCTGCGCGAGCGCCGCATCGAGCCTTGCGAGCGCCTGCTCGCGATCGACGCCCCAGACGATGAGCTTGGCGATCATCGAGTCGTAGTGCGGCGAGATCGTGTCGCCCTCGTCGAAGCCGGCGTCGATGCGCACCGGCGCCGGGTCGTGGAAAGGCTCGGCGTCGGTGTTGCGGCGAAACGCGATGTGCTCGGGCCAGCGCGCAACGTCGAGCCGCCCGATCGCCGGCATGAAGCCGGCGTCCGGGTTCTCGGCGCAGATCCGCGCCTCGATCGCGTGGCCGCGCATCTTGAGCTTCTCCTGCGTCAGCGGCAGCGGCTCGCCGCACGCGACGCGCAACTGCCACTCAACCAGGTCCTGCCCGCTGATCGCCTCCGTTACCGGATGCTCGACCTGGAGCCGGGTATTCATCTCCATGAAGAAGAAGCGCAGGTCGCCGCTTTCGGTCGGCTCGGCGATGAACTCGACCGTGCCGGCGCCGACGTAGCCGACCGCCTTCGCCGCCGCGACCGCCGCCGCGCCCATCTCGGCGCGCCGCTCGGCGCTCATGCCGGGCGCGGGCGCCTCTTCCAGCACCTTCTGGTGGCGGCGCTGCACCGAGCAGTCGCGCTCGAAGAGGTAGACGCAGTTGCCCTGCGTGTCGGCGAAGACCTGGATCTCGATGTGGCGCGGGCGCGTGACGTAGCGCTCGATCAGCACCCGCGCGTCGCCGAAGCTGGCTTGCGCCTCGCGCTGGCACGACGCGAGCGCGGCGTCGAAATCCGCGCCGGCGTCGACGCGGCGCATGCCCTTGCCGCCGCCGCCGGCACTCGCCTTGATCAGCACCGGATAGCCGATCGCATCGGCCTGCGCGCGCAGGAAGTCGGCTTCCTGCTGCTCGCCGTGAAAGCCCGGAACGAGCGGCACGCCGGCCGCGCCCATCAGCGCCTTCGCCGCCGACTTGCTGCCCATCGTCGCGATTGCCGAAGCCGGCGGGCCGATGAACGCAATGCCGGCCTCGGCGCAGGCCTTGGCAAACCCCTCGTTCTCCGACAGGAAGCCGTAGCCGGGGTGGACCGCCTGCGCGCCGGTGGCCTGCGCCGCGGCAAGGATGCGGTCGGCGCGCAGGTAGCTCTCGCGCGCCGCCGCGCCGCCGATCGCGACCGCCTCGTCGCACGCCAGCACGTGGCGCGCGCCGGCGTCGGCATCGGAAAATACGGCGACCGTCTTGACGCCGAGGCGTCGCGCGGTGGCCGCGACGCGGCAGGCGATCTCGCCGCGGTTGGCGATCAGGATCTTCTTGAACATTTCAGCTCTCCGCGGCTCGATCGCCTGCGCACGCTGCGCGTGCCATGCGATGTGACTTCGTCGCAACCTGCGCTGCGCTGCGGTTGTCGCCGCGGTTGGCGATGAGGATCTTGGTGAACATCTTCTCGGGCTCCGTGGCTGGGCCGCCCCATGCGTGCAGCAGGACGGGCGCGACAGGCCTTCATTGTGACTGCGCTCGAGGCGGCCTGCTTCGGGTGCCCGGCGGCGCCTCGATTGCGTGTCCTTTGACCCTTGTGCCGTCGAGCCGAATGCTCACTCGAGTCACGATACTGGTGAAACCCAAGCTTCGCCACGATGCCGAATGTCGCAGGCGCTCGCGGGCTCTGGCTCCTGCTTTGTCAAGCCTCTGGTCAGTCAGCGATAGTCGTGTTCGTGCTGGTCGCGCGCGGCAAGCAGGACGGCATCGAGGTCGCGAATCGCGAACAGGACGACGCAACCGCCGTGACCGAAGGGGACGATCAGTTCCCGAAACTCCCTGTGCGCATCGGATCGGCGACAGGTATGTGGCGCAAACGAGAGGATCCCCAGCGCACGCTCCAGCGCGTCGCGGAACCGAAACAAGCAGGTGTCGTCCGGCGTATGGCTTGCCAGCTCCCGCTGAATGATGTGTTCCTCGAGCCGCTCGATGTCGCCCTGGAACGCGATGGTCGGCACGACCCGATACCTCCCGCTCACTCCGTGGCCTGTTTGTTCCTGGCCGCCACCACGTCACGAATCCGCTGCTGCGCCGCAGCGGCGCGCCGTTCCATGCCCGCCAGGAAGTCCCCGGCCGACATCAGACCCACGCCCTTGTAAGCGCTGCGCAGCGCCTTCCTGGCACGCGCAACGGCGGCGTCTTGCTCGGCGCGGAACTCGGCCTCGCGGCGCACAGCGCTCTCGATGAACTGCGTCAGCGTCTCGCCTTCTCGCAGCACGGC
This sequence comes from Ideonella sp., assembly GCA_039807955.1. Lineage (GTDB taxonomy): Bacteria > Pseudomonadota > Gammaproteobacteria > Burkholderiales > Burkholderiaceae_C > CAIKUF01. Next base: position 5,466 of record JBDHSE010000048.1, read on the forward strand.
TTCGAGGCGCGCCTTCGTCTCGGGCGCAACACGGATGGGCGGCAAAGTGGCTGAGCGGCTCATCCGGACACTGTATCGCAGTTGATATACGGCCGCATGATGATGATGACGAGAGTTCGCCTCACCGAAGCCTCATCGAAGCCTTGCTCTTGTAACGCATGCGCAATACACTGCCCCGATGAAGACCGCTGTCATCCCGCAAATCCGCGTCGAGCCGGAGCTTCGAGCCGAACTCGAATCGGTGCTCGAGCAGGGCGAGACTTTGACCGACTTCGTCGAAGCGACGGTGCGAAACGCGATTGCCTTCAGGCGCGTGCAGACCGACTTCCATGCGCGGGCGCAGGCGGCTTCGGCCGAGTACCACCGCTCGAACGTCTCGGTGCCTGTCGATGCGGTTCTCGACAGGCTGCAGTCCAAGCTCGATGCGAAGCGGAAAAAGCTCGCTCGATGAGCTTCGTCGTCGAGCTCTCGCCAACTGCCGAAGCGGACCTGGAACGACTGTTCGAGTTTCTACTCGATCGGGCCGAAACGACGCAAGACCTCGACCGCGCTCAAGCGGCAATCGACGCTGTCAGAGCGGTCGCGCAGCAACAGCTTGCAATGACGCCGTTCAGCTTTCGCAAGGCAGCGAAAAGCCCGGCACAGCGAGAACTCATCATTCCCTTCGGCAACAGCGGCTACGTGGCCCTGTACGAGATCGTCTCCGCGTCGAAGGTCGTGGTGCTGGCAGTCCGGCATCAGCGCGAGGAGGACTATCACTGACCGTGCTGTGGCACCGCAGCAGAGCACTCTTCGCAGTCGATCGTCGCGGCCCGCGCATGGGACGGGCCACGGACGTTCGACGCTACTCGGGAGACGCGTAGTGCACGTACGACTCGCGCACCATGCCGTCCGCGTCGAAGAACAGCACCTCGGCGACATGCGTGCCGGTGATGCCTTGGTAGTGGATCGCGATGCTGTCGACGCCGCGCAGCACGTCGAGCACGGTGAACTTGATGTGGTCGAACACCTCGAAGCCCTTCTTCACGTAGGCGCGCAGGGCCGCCTTGCCTTGCACGGTGCCGCTGGGGTCGTGGCTCAGCCGCGCAACCAGTGGGGAGTGGAAGATCACGTCGTCGGTGTAGAAGGCCAGCACGCGGTCGAGATCCTTGGACTCGAACGCGGCGACCCAGCGCTTCACGTAGTCGGCCGTCTTCTCCGTTGTCAGCATGGTCGCTCCTTGCGGGTCTGTCGGGGCGGCCCGATCGGGGCCGAGCGTTGCGAGGGCCAGTGTGCCACGCGCCCGGATTCGGATGCATCGGTTCGGGCCCGGCCTACGCGGTGGGCATGCTTGCGCCGGTGCTGCCGACGAGGCGCCGAAACAACTGCCGCAGAAAACCGCCGAGCTTCCACAGCAGCAGCCCCATCAGCGCGAGCGCGACCAGCAACGCGCCGAGAAACGCCCACGGATGCGCGAACGCCAACCACAGCGCGGCAGGCACCGTCGCGTCGCCGGCGAGCGACAGGCCGATGTTGGAGAACGGCTCGGGCGAGGTATTCGCGGCGACGCGCGTCGTCGCCTTCGCGAAATGGCTCGTCGCGGCGAGCGTGCCGCCGAGCAGCGCGGCGACGGCCGCGGCGGTCGCATGGTCGGTGCCGAAGACGGCCGCCGCGAGCGCCGCGCCGGCCGGGATGCGAACGAGCGTGTGGACCATGTCCCACAGCGTGTCGACGCCGGGGATCTTGTCGGCGAAGAACTCGACGAAGAGCATGAAGCCGCTGGCGACGAGCATCAGCGGGTGTTGCAGCAATCGCAGCCCGGACGGCAGATCGACGACGCCCAGGGTGCCGGCGAGCCCGACGAGGAAGAGCACCGCGTACAGGCGCAGCCCGCTTGCCCAGCCGAGCGCGGCGGCGAGCGCGATCAGTTGCGGGGTGTCGAGCGAATCCATCGCTCGCGTCAGGCCCGCTCGGCCAGCATCAGGCGCAGCGCGAGGGCGATGAAGAGCACGCCCGTCGCGCGGTTCAACCGCTGCGCGATCGACGGCTTGCGCAGCAGCCGCTCGCCGACGCGGCCGGCGCCGGCGCCGAGCAGCGCGTAGGCGACGGTCGTGATGACGGCGAACGCAAGCCCCATGACGAACATCTGCGCGCCGACCGCGCCCAGGCGCGGATCGGTGAACTGCGGCAGGAAGGCCATGAAGAAGAGCATCACCTTCGGGTTGAGCGCGTTCGTCAGCACGCCTTGCAAGACGCGGTCGGAGACGCCGCTCGACGCCCGCGCGGGCGCGCCCACCTCGCCCGCCGCGTGCAGGCCGCGGCGGTCGCGCAGCGACTGCACGCCGAGCCACAGCAGGTAGGCGACGCCGATCCATTTGACGACGCCGAAGAGCGTCTCGGACGCGGCGACGATCGCCGAGATGCCGAGCACGGCCCACAGCGTGTGCGTCAGACACCCGATGCCGACGCCGACGGCGTAGGCCACGCCCTCGCGCGGGCCGCGCGCCATGCCGATCGCCAGCGTGTTCATGCTGTCCGGGCCGGGTGCAGCGATGACGATGCAGGCGGCGACGAGGTAGGTCGCGAAGAACTCGGGGTTGAGCAGGTTCAACATGACATTCAGCCTTGCTTGGTGCCGGCCTGCCAGCCGGGCGCGCGCTTCTCAAGGAAGGATCGCACGCCTTCTTTGCCTTCGTCACTCGCGCGGATGTCGGCAATGCGCCGCGCGGTATCGGCGCGCAGCGCGTCGCTGATCGGCAGGCCCGCCATGTCCTGCACGAGCCGCTTGCACGCGCGCACCGCGTGCGGGCCGTTGGCGGCGAGCGCTGCAGCGATCGCGTCGACCGTCGCGTCGAGCGCGTCGGAGGTGGCCACTTCGTGGACGAGGCCGATGCGATGCGCCTCGGCGGCGCTGAACCGCTCGGCGGTCGTGAAGTAGCGGCGCGACGCGGTCTCGCCGATCGCGCGCATCACGTAGGGGCCGATCGTCGCCGGGATCAGGCCGAGCCGCGCCTCGCTCAGGCAGAACGTCACGCCGTCGGCCGCGACGCGGATGTCGCACACCGCAGCGAGGCCGACGCCGCCCGCATAGCAGTCGCCGTGGATGCGCGCGACGACCGGCACCGGGCAGGTGTGGATCGCCCACAGCATGTCGGCGAGCTGCTGCGCGTCGGCGCGGTTTTGCTCCCAGTCGTAGCCGGCCATTTGCTTCATCCACGCCAGGTCGGCGCCGGCGCAGAACGCCTTGCCGCGGCCGCCGAGGACGATCGCGCGCAGCGCATCGTCGGTCGCGAAGCCGGCGAAGACCTGCGCGAGTTCGGCGATCACGCCGTCGTTGAACGCGTTGCGCACGTCGGGGCGGTTGAGCCAGACGCGAGCGACGTGGGGCGAGGGGCGCTGGATGTCTAGGGTCGTCGTCATGCGCGTTGCTCCGCCTGCAGCATCCAGACCAGGTCGAGTTCGGGGCAGGGATGGCCCATCGCCGTCAGCGCAGCGGTGATCTGGCCGCGATGGTGGGTGCCGTGGTTGAAGACGTGCGCGAGCGTCGCCGCGAACGGCAGCCGCATCGCCACGCCCCGGGTCGAGGTGTACTCGAGCAGGCCGTCGAAGCGTTCGTCGGCCCAGCCCTGCACCAGCGGCGCCCAGGCCGCTGCGCCGTCGATCAGGCGCTCGCGCAGGCGGGCGCGGTCGGCCTCCAACTCGGCATCGAGCGCGAGCCGCGGCGACACGCCCTCGGCGAAGCGCCGCCGCCACAGCTCGTGCTCGGCAACGAGAAGATGGCTGAGCGTGCCGTGGATGCTCTTGAAGAACAGGCCCGCGTCGCGCCGGTAATCGGCCTCGGGCAGTGCATCGATGTGCTCGAAGAGGCGGCGCGTGGCCCACAGGTTGTAGCGGGCGAGCATCGCGAAGTGGCTGCGGGCGTGCATGGCAGGCGGGGCCTCCGGGCTGCAGACACGGCCTCAGTGGCGCCAAGTGCGCAGGCCGCGCAGATGCTCGAAGGCGTCGAAGTCGCGGTCGCGGTGCAGCAGCGCGTAGTCGTTCTCTATGCAAAACGCAGCCACGAGCACGTCGATGCTGCTGCGCGGCGTGACGCCTGCCGCGCGCAGGCTGCGGAAGTGCTGCGCCGCGGCGAGCGCCAGCTCGGCGCCGCCTGCTTGCTCGATGTCCAGTGTGTCGAACAGCAGGCGCGCCTGGCGAAAGTCGCGCTCATGGCGAAAGCCGCGCAGGACCTCGAACATCACAAGGTCCGGAACGACGATGCGCAGATCGCCATCATCGAGCAGCTTGCGCAGCGCGGCACGCGCTGGGTTGGGCGTGCCGCTGAAGTAGTCGATCCAGACGCTCGAATCAACGACCAACACGGCGTTTCCTCGGCGCCGGCTCGTATGCCGCCGGTGCGGCGGCCAGCGGCGGCTGCGTCCAGTCGATGGATTCGTCGCCCTCCCACTTGAGCTTGCCCTCCCACTTGAGGATCTCGCGGTACGCCGCTTGGCGGGCGAGCAACTTCAAGCCGGCTTCGACGGCTTCCTTCTTGGTCTTGTACGGCCCGGCCTTCATGGCCTGGCTCATCAAGTCTTCGTCGATAACGATGTTCGTGCGCATGATGTGTATGAAGCAACCACCAAGCGTGCATTCTACATCACATGCGGAAAACGCCGAACCTCGGCTCCGGGATCGGCGCGTTCAGGCTTGCGCTGATGCCGAGCGCGAGGACGCGACGGGTGTCGGCGGGGTCGATCACGCCGTCGTCCCAGATGCGGGCGCTGGCGAAGTAGGGGTGGCCTTGGCGCTCGTATTGCTCGAGGATCGGCTCGCGAAACGCGGCCTCCTCGTCGGCCGACCAACTGCCGCCGCGCGCTTCGATGCCGTCGCGCTTGACGGCGGAAAGCACGCTCGCCGCCTGCTCGCCGCCCATCACGCTGATGCGCGCGTTCGGCCACATCCACAGGAAGCGCGGGCTGTAGGCGCGGCCGCACATGCCGTAGTTGCCGGCGCCGAAGCTGCCGCCGATGATGATCGTGAACTTCGGGACGTTCACTGTCGAGACCGCCGTCACCATCTTCGCGCCGTGCTTGGCGATGCCCTCGGCCTCGTACTTGCGTCCGACCATGAAGCCGGTGATGTTCTGCAGGAAGACGAGCGGGATCTTGCGCTGGCCGCACAGCTCGATGAAGTGCGCGCCCTTCATCGCCGACTCTGAAAAGAGGATGCCGTTGTTGGCGACGATGCCGACCGGCATGCCCTCGATGTGCGCGAAGCCGGTGACGAGCGTCGTTCCGTAGCGCGCCTTGAACTCGTCGAACTCGCTCGCATCGACGATGCGGGCGATGATTTCGCGCACGTCGTACGGCTTGCGCTTATCGGCCGGGATCACGCCGTGCAGCTCGGCCGCGTCGTACAGCGGCGCGCGCGGCGCGGCAAGGCGCTGGTCGTGCGACTTGCGCCAGTTCAGGTTCGCGACCGTCGCCCGCGCGATCGCGAGCGCGTGCATGTCGTTGTTCGCCAGGTGGTCGGCGACGCCCGACAGCCGCGTGTGCACGTCGCCGCCGCCGAGTTCCTCCGCCGTCACGATCTCGCCGATCGCCGCCTTCACGAGCGGCGGCCCGCCGAGGAAGATCGTGCCCTGCTCCTTGACGATGATCGACTCGTCGCTCATCGCCGGCATGTAGGCGCCGCCCGCGGTGCACGAGCCCATCACGACCGCGATCTGCGGGATGCCCTGCGCGCTCATCTGCGCCTGGTTGTAGAAGATGCGGCCGAAGTGCTCGCGGTCGGGGAAGACCTCGTCCTGATTCGGCAGATTGGCGCCGCCCGAATCGACGAGGTAGATGCACGGCAGGCGGTTTTGCTGCGCGATCTCCTGCGCGCGCAGGTGCTTCTTCACCGTGAGCGGGAAGTAGGTGCCGCCCTTGACGGTCGCGTCGTTGCAGACGACGACGCATTCGATGCCGGCGACTCGGCCGATGCCGGCGATCAGCCCGGCGCCGGGCGCGGCATCGACGCCGCCCTTTTCCTTGTACATGCCGAGCGCGGCGAGCGGCGCGATCTCGAGAAACGGCGCGCCGGGGTCGAGCAGCATCTCGACGCGGTCACGCGGCAGCAGCTTGCCGCGCGCGACATGCTTGGCGCGCGCCGCCTCGCCGCCGCCGAGGGCGATCCGCGCGAGCTGCGCGTTGAGGTCATCGACGAGCGCGCGCATCGCCGCCGCGTTCGCCTTGAACTCGTCGCCGCGGACGCTGAGCTTGCTCGCAAGTACGGACATGAAGTCTCCGAAGGTGTGGTTCTCAGGCAGTGCGCACCTCGGCCAAACCGAGTTCTTCGATCATCCGATCGCGCATGACGAATTTTTGCACCTTGCCGGTGATCGTCATCGGCAGCTCATCGACGAAGCGAATGTAGCTCGGCACCTTGTAGTGCGCGATCTGGTCGCGGCAGAAATCGCGGATCTCGTCGGCCGTGCATTGCTGGCCCGGCTTGACGACGATCCAGGCGCAGATCTCCTCGCCGTACTTCGCGTCCGGGATGCCGAACACCTGCACCGACTGCACCTTCGGATGGCGGAACAAGAACTCCTCGATCTCGCGCGGATAGATGTTCTCGCCGCCGCGGATCAGCATGTCCTTGACGCGGCCGACGATGTTGCAGTAGCCCTCGGCGTCGATCGTCGCGAGGTCGCCGGTATGCATCCAGCCGCCCTGCACCGCCTCGCGCGTGCGCGCGTCGTCGCCCCAGTAGCCCTTCATCACCGAGTATCCCTTGGTGCACAGCTCGCCCTTCTCGCCGACCGGAACAATGCGGCCCTCGGTGTCGACGATCTTCACCTCCAGATGCGGCTGGATACGGCCGACGGTCGAGACGCGGCGCTCGAGCGGGTCGGCGGTCGAGCTCTGGAACGACACCGGGCTCGTCTCGGTCATGCCGTAGGCGATCGTCACCTCGCTCATGTGCATCTGCGCGACGACGCGCTTCATCGTCTCGATCGGGCACGGCGAGCCGGCCATGATGCCGGTGCGCAGGCAGGTGAGGTCGAAGCGCGCGAACTCCGGATGGTCGAGTTCGGCGATGAACATCGTCGGCACGCCGTGCAGCGCGGTGCAGCGCTCCTCGGCGACGGCGGCGAGCGTCGCGCCGGGCTCGAACGACTCGCCCGGAAACACCATCGCCGCGCCGGTCGCGACGCAGGCGAGCACCGCGAGCACCATGCCGAAGCAGTGGTACAGCGGCACCGGGATGGCGAGCGAATCCATCTCGGTGAAGCGCATCGC
>JBDHSE010000049.1:0-12678 GCA_039807955.1 Ideonella sp.
CGTGGACGTCGGTGAGCACCGGCACGCCCAGTTCGCGCCTGACCTTGGCGAGGATCTCGAGGCCTCTGGCCATGCCCGGGCCGCGAAACGACGCGCCGCTCGAGCGGTTGGCCTTGTCGTAGCTCGACTTGAAGATGAACGGAACACCCAGGCTCGCGGCGATCTCCTTCAAGGTGCCGGCGACGTCGATCTGAAGCTGTTCGGATTCGACGACGCAGGGGCCGGCGATCAGGAAGAGCGGCTGGTCGAGCCCGGCTTCAAAATTACAAAGCCTCATGCCACCGTGTCCTTCGCGCGTTCGGACTGGTGCGCGAGCGCGGCGGCGATGAACGACTTGAAGAGCGGGTGGCCGCCCCACGGCGTCGACTTGAACTCGGGGTGGAACTGCACGCCGATGAACCAGGGGTGGACGCTTTGCGGCAGTTCGATGATCTCGGTCAGCTTCTCGCGCTGCGTGAGCGCCGAGATCACGAGCCCGGCTGCGGTCAGCCGCTCGAGGTAGTTGACATTGGCCTCGTAGCGGTGGCGGTGGCGCTCGGTGACGACGTCGCCGTAGATGCGGTGCGCGAGCGTCCCTGGCTTCACGTCCGAACTCTGCGAGCCGAGGCGCATCGTGCCGCCGAGGTCGGAGCCGGCGTCGCGCTTCTGGATCGAGCCGTCGGCATCCTGCCACTCCTCGATCAGCGCGATCACCGGGTGCGGCGTGTCGGGGTCGAACTCGGTGCTGTTGGCGCCGGCGAGGCCGGCCTTGTGGCGCGCATACTCGATCGTCGCGACCTGCATCCCGAGGCAGATGCCGAGGTAGGGGATCTTGTGCTCGCGGGCGTACTGGACGGCGTGGATCTTGCCCTCGACGCCGCGCTTGCCGAAGCCGCCGGGGACGAGGATGGCGTCGAAGCGGTCGAGGTTGGCGAGGTTGCCGGCGTTCAGGTCCTCGGAGTCGACGTACTCGATCTTCACCCGCGCATGGTTGTGGATGCCGGCGTGGCGCAGCGCCTCGTTGAGCGACTTGTACGAGTCCGACAGATCGGTGTACTTGCCGCACATCGCGATGGTCACCTCGTGCTGCGGGTGCTCGACCTCGTGCACGAGGTTGTCCCAGCGCGCGAGGTTGGCCGGCTTGGTGTGCACGTGCAGCTTGGCGCAGAGCAGCTCGTCGAGCCCCTGCGAGTGCAGCATGCGCGGCACCTTGTAGACGGTGTCGACGTCCCACACCGAGATGACGCCGAACTCGGGGACGTTCGCGAAGAGCGAGATCTTGGCGCGCTCGTCGTCCGGGATCGGCCGGTCGGCGCGGCACAGCAGGGCGTCGGGCATGATGCCGATCTCGCGCAGCTTTTGCACGCTGTGCTGCGTCGGCTTGGTCTTCAACTCGCCGGCGGCGGCGATCCACGGCACGAGCGTGAGGTGGATGAAGGCGCAGTTCGCCGGGCCCATCTTCAGGCTCATCTGGCGCACCGCCTCGAGGAAGGGCAGCGATTCGATGTCGCCCACCGTGCCGCCGATCTCGACGATCGCGACGTCCATCTCCTGCGCCGTGCCGATGCCGGCGCCGCGCCGGATGAACTCCTGGATCTCGTTCGTGACGTGCGGGATGACCTGCACCGTCTTGCCGAGGTACTCGCCGCGGCGCTCCTTGCGGATCACGCTGTCGTAGATCTGGCCGGTCGTGAAGTTGTTGCTGCGCTTCATCCTTGTGGTGATGAAGCGCTCGTAGTGGCCGAGGTCGAGATCCGTCTCGGCGCCGTCGTCGGTGACGAAGACCTCGCCGTGCTGGAACGGCGACATCGTTCCCGGATCGACGTTGATGTAGGGGTCGAGCTTGAGGAGGGTGACCTTCAGGCCGCGCGATTCGAGGATGGCGGCGAGCGACGCAGCCGCGATGCCCTTGCCCAGCGAGGACACCACACCGCCGGTGACAAAGACGAATTTGGTCATCGCGTGCGGCAGTCCGTTGCGGTTGCCGTGGTGGTAAAGCGCGATTATAGGAGTCGGCCGGCGCGGGCTCGGGTGCGGCAATGGCGCCGCGAAGGCTGCCAGCGGAGGCGCGCCTGCCGATGTGGCGCCGCCGTTTCGCGCGCCGGCGCCGATACAATCCGCCGCCCTTCGAAGCCCGCTTGCCGCATGTCCGATCGCCTTGCCGTCGCGCCGCAGTACGTCCTGCCCAAGCGGGCGTTGACGGCCTTCGCCGGCCGCGTCGCGAACGCCCGGCGCGGCGCGCAGACAACGCGCCTCATCGCCTGGTTCGTGCGCCGCTACGGCGTCGACATGAGCGAGGCGGCCGACAGCGACATCGCCCACTACGCGAGATTCAACGACTTCTTTACCCGTGCATTGAAGCCCGGCGCGAGGCCGCTTGCCGACGCCGCCTTCGTCTGCCCGGTCGACGGCGCGATCAGCCAGTTCGGCGCGATCGAGCGAGGGCAGATCTTCCAGGCCAAGGGCCATCGCTACACGGCGGCGGCGCTCGTCGGCGGCGATGCGATGCTTGCCGCGCCGTACGAGAACGGGCTCTTCGCGACGCTCTACCTGAGCCCGAAGGACTATCACCGCATCCACATGCCGTGCGACGGCCGCCTCGTGCGCATGATCCACGTGCCGGGCGCGCTGTTCTCGGTGAACCCGGTCACCGCGCGCGGCGTGCCGGGGCTCTTCGCGCGCAACGAGCGCGTCGTCTGCGTCTTCGACGGCGCGCGCGGGCCGTTCGTCGTCGTCCTCGTCGGCGCGACGATCGTCGGCAGCATGGCGACCGTCTGGCACGGCGTCGTCAACCCGCCGCGCGTCGGCCGAATGCGCGAGTGGCGCTACGTCGACCGCGACATCCGATTGAGGCAGGGCGACGAGATGGGCCGCTTCCTGCTCGGCTCGACGGTCGTCGTGCTGCTGCCGCCGCTCGGCGCCGGATTCGGCTTCAACCCGGCGTGGGCGCCGGGGCGTTCGATCCGGCTCGGCGAGGCGATGATCCGCGCCTGAGCGGCGTCTCGTCGGGCGCGGCGACCTGATACTCGGACAGGCGCCGCACGTCGAGGATGCGGATGTCGCGGCGGTCGATCTCGATCAGGCCGTGCGCCTCGAGCTCGTGCAGCACGCGCGAGAAGTACTCCGGCGTCAGCGACAGGCGCGACGCGATCGTCGCCTTGCTGACCGGCAGCGAGACGGTTCGCACCTCGCCCGCTTCGCAGTCCTCGAGCGCCTGATCGCGCATCAGGAAGCCGATCACGCGCTGCAGCCCGGAGTGCAGCGAGTACGCCTCGACGTCGTTGACGAGTCCGTGCAGGCGGCGCGCGAGGCCGGCGATCATGCGCAGCGCGAAGCGGTGGTCGCGCTCGATCTCGGCGAGCACCGCCTGCTTCGGGACAGTCAGCACGAGCGAGTCGGTGAGCGACTGCGCGTTCAGGATGTAGGGCCGGTCGGTGAACATGACCGCCTCGGCGAAGCTCTGGCCGGCGCCGATCAGCTCGACGACTTTCTCCTGCCCCGACGGCGAGAGCAGGAAGAGCTTGACCTGGCCGGTGACGATGACGTGGAACTCGTGGCACGGGTCGCCGACGCGATACAGGATCTCGCCGCGCGCGACGCGGCGCAGCGTGCACCCTTCGGCGATCTGCTTGAGCTCCTTCGGACTGAGGTCGTTGAAGAGCGGCAGGACCGACAAGAACCCCGGCACATCGAACGGGCGCGCCGCCATCGTTGCCCTCCAGTCACGATCGAAGCGCGCGATTGTAGAGGGCCGGATCGCCGTCAACGGCGATGCCCCGACGGCGCACGCGACAACTCGAACAGCGTCGCGAGCAGCAGCGCCGCGGCCAGGTTGTGCGCGAGGACGAGGGCGAGGCTGGGGCCGGCGTTTGCGACCGTGATGCCGAGCCCGGCGCTGCAAGCGAGCAGCACGAACAGCAGCGCGCCGGCCAGGCGGCGCCGCTGGCGCCAGGCGACGAGCACGAGCGGCGCGACGACGATCGTCACGCCGAGCCCGGCGATGCGATGCAGCACCTGCGCCAGTGCGCCGGATGGATTCGCCGGCGGCGTGCCGGCGAGCACCGGCTCGCGCCAGGGGTCGAGCGCGCTCCACGGCACGCCGCGCGCGGCGGAGAGGCAATCGGTCATGCCGCTGCAACTCGTCGCCGCGAACGATGCGCTGACGAGCCCGCCGAGCGCGATCTGCGCCGCGAGCAGCAGCACGCCAATCAAGGCCCAGGCACGGGCGCCGCGGGTGAGTGTGGCGGCGCTGTCGCCGCGCACCAGGCGCCAGCACAGCGCGAGCATCGCGAAGCCGCCGAGCAGATTGCCGATCGCGACCGCCGGCACGCGCGCATCGCTCGACCAGCGGCCGAGCACTGCAAGCGCGAGCGCGAGCACGAGCAGCGCGAACGCGATGCCGCCATCGGCAAAGCGCGCCGGCCGCGCGCTGAAGCAGACGACGAGCAGCGCGACGATCAGCAGCAGGGCGCCGCTTGCGACGATGCGGTGCGCGAAGCGTGCGGCCGCGACCGCGTCGCTGTCGCCGGCCGTCGGCGCAAGCCCCTGCTGTGCCTGGCGCAGCCGCTCGCCGTAGCACTGCGGCCAGTCGGCGCACGACAGGCCGGCGCGCGAGAGCCGGATGTAGGCGCTCAGGCTCGTGATCACGAGCACGACGACGGCGAGCAGCAGTGCGATGCGGCGCACCAGCAGGCGGCTTCGATCGGCAGTCTTCACGTCAGTTTTCCGCTTCGCGCCATGGGGGCAAACCCGGCCATGGGACAGATAGCGCATTCGCTTTCGCGCCACAGAAGGCGCATGAGATGCAGGGTCGATTCGTCCGGGTCACGAGACCGGTGGCGCTCGATTGTCGGCTGTGCGGCAAGTGTCCATCGGGCACAACGGCGGCTCTAGTGGTCATCCCTTAGCGCCCCCTGGGTGCACCACGGTAACCTTCCGCGTCCTTGTGCTGGGTCAAATCAACGCCGGTGCAGGGCCAGCAGAATGCCGCCGGACCGCGTTACCCCCGGATCACGACCGAAGGAGGAAATCCATGAGCTCGCACGACGACAACGAACCCGTGCCCTGGTTGCAGCAGTTGCTCGACAACCCGTTCCTGTTGCTGTTCATCGGCGTCATGGTGCCGATGATCATCTACATCGTCTGGGGCCTGGTCGACATCTTCACCATCCCGATGGCGAAGTGATCGTGCGCGACGCCGACATTTCCCTTTCAATCCAAAGGAATCCGACATGAGCGCAATCCTGCCCCCGGCAGAGAGACTGTGGTGGAAGCACCCGCTGGACCGCGTCGAAGGCACCTGGATCGCGATCGCCTTCGCCTGGTGCATGGTGATGTTCTTCATGATGGTCGGCTGGCACATCTACGGCAAGCAGAACCTCTCGACCGAGACCTACCGCACGACCCCCGACGCCTTCGTCGCCAAGGCGCAGGCGGTCGTCGACAAGTACACGGTGCGCACCGAGACCGAAGACAAGATCCCGGTCGTCGCACCGCCGCCGGGCGGCGACGTCTATCTCGTCGGCCGGCTGTGGGCCTGGTGGCCGATCATCGAGCTCGAGAAGGGCAAGACCTACCGGCTGCACCTGTCGTCGCTCGACTACAACCACGGCTTCTCGCTGCAGCCGACCAATATCAACGTTCAGGTCGTACCGGGCTTCGAGCACGTGATCAACGTGACGCCGAACCAGTCGGGGCAGTTTTCGATCGTGTGCAACGAGTTCTGCGGCATCAACCATCACACGATGGTTGGCCACATGTACGTGAAATAACGGAGGAGCACAAATGTCCAGCGCCATCACGTACCGGACCTGCCCGCGCTCGGGCCTGCAGTTCGAGGCTCAGGCCGAGAAGCTGATCTATGCCAACGCGTTCGTCGCCGTCGTCTGCCTGCTGATCGGAGGCATTCTCGCGATCGGCGTCGTGCTGACGCGCTGGCCGGCCATCCACTGGCTCGGGGCCGACACCTTCTACCAGGTGCTCACCGCGCACGGCATCAACATGCTGATCTTCTGGATCATCTTCTTCGAGATCGCGGTGCTGTATTTCGCGTCGTCGGTGCTGTTGCGCTGCCGGATCGCGACGCCGAAGATCGCCTGGCTCGCGTTCGCGCTGATGGTGATCGGCGCGATCGTCAACAACTACGCCGTCTACCAGGGCAGCTCGAGCGTGATGATGACGAGCTACGTGCCGATGATGGCCGATCAGAGCTTCTATCTCGGCCTGATCCTGTTTGCCGTCGGCGCGCTGATCGCCTGCTTCGTCTTCTTCGGCACGCTCGTCGTCGCCAAGCGCGAGAACACCTACGACGGCTCGGTGCCGCTCGTCACGTTCGGTGCGACGACGGCGGCGATCATCGCCGTCTTCACGATCGTCTCGGGCGCGATGATCCTGATCCCGACCTGGCTGATGTCGATCGGCCTCGTCACGAACGTCGACCCGCTCGCGTACCGCGTCATCTGGTGGGCGTTCGGACACTCGTCGCAGCAGATCAACGTCGCGGCGCACATCTCGATCTGGTACCTCGTCGCCGCGATCGCGTTCGGCGCCAAGCCGATGTCCGAGCGCGTCAGCCGCGGTGCGTTCCTCCTCTACATCGTCTTCCTGCAGCTCGCCAGCGCGCACCACATCCTCGCCGATCCGGGCGTCAGCACCTCGTGGAAGGTCGTCAACACGAGCTACTTCATGTACTTCGCGGTGCTCGCGTCGATGATCCACGCGCTCAGCGTGCCGGGTGCGATGGAAGTCGCGCAACGGCGCAAGGGCTTCAACAAGGGCCTGTTCGAGTGGCTGCGCAAGGCGCCGTGGGGCAACCCGGTGTTCTCGGGCGTCTTCATCGCGATCGTCGGCTTCGGCTTCCTCGGCGGCATCACCGGCGTGATGATGGGCACCGAGCAGCTCAACATGCTGATCCACAACACGATCTACGTGCCGGGGCACTTCCACGCCACGGTCGTCGTCGGCACGACGCTGACCTTCATGGCGCTGACCTTCTACCTGATCCCGGTGCTGTTCCGCCGCGAGATGATCAACCCGGGGCTTGCCAGGCTGCAGCCGTACATCTTCGGCCTGTCGATGTACTTCTTCTGCCTCGTGATGATGGGCGCCGGCACGCTCGGCGTCGCCCGCCGCCACTGGGACATGGCCTTCGCCGGCGCGCCGATGGCCTACGAATGGCCGGGCGCGGCCTACCTGATGATGGGCATGGTCGGCGTCGGCGGCATCGCCGCGATCTTCGGCGGTGCGATCTACATCTACATCACGGTCGGCTCGATCTTGTGGGGCAAGAAGCTCGAAGGCGGCGCGACGAGCGCCAAGCCGGTGCGGCTCGAGCGCGCGGCACCGTCCGGCGTGATGCAGACCTACGGCTCGGCGGGCTTCGTCGCCCCCGGCACCTTCGTGCTGACGATGGTGTTCTTCGTCGCCTTCGTGCTGTACTACTTCATCAACTGGAAGTACCTGTCGCAGGTCTGGGGCCTGTCCTGAGCGGAGCACGGCGATGACGACGGCCCTTGCACTCGCACCGCGCACGCCGGCCCGGCTCGCGCGCGACGTGCTGGGGCTGTTCAAGCTGCGCATCGGCGTGATGATCATGCTGACCGCGCTCGTCGGCTTCGCCTTCACGCCGGGGCCGGCGCTGGGCGCGGCGCAGGTGCTCGTGCTCGCGCTGTCGGTGATGGTCGCGTCGGCGAGCGCCGGCGCGTTCAACCAGTACGTCGAGGCCGAGTCCGACCGCCTGATGGCGCGCACCCGCAAGCGCGCCTTCGTCACCGGGGCGCTCGCGCACACGCGGTTCTGGCTCGGCGTGATCGGCGTGCTGCTCGCGGCGTCGGTCGCCGCGGCGTGGTGGGCGCTCAACGCCTGGGCGGCGCTCTACGTCTTCCTCGGCGCGTTCTTCTACGCCGTCGTCTACACCGTCTGGCTCAAGCGGCGCAGCTGGATCAACATCGTCGTCGGCGGCCTCGCCGGCAGCTTCGCGGTGCTGGCCGGCGCGGCCGCGGTCGACCCCGCGATCGGCACCCTGCCGATGCTGCTCGCGTTCGTGCTGTTCCTCTGGACGCCGCCGCACTTCTGGAGCCTCGCGATCGCGAACGTCGACGACTACACGGCGGCCGGCGTGCCGATGCTGCCGGTCGTCGTCGGCAGCGAGCGCGCGGCGCGCGTCGTCTTCTGGAGCACGGTGGCGCTTGTCGCGGCGTCGCTGCTGCCGGTGTTGTTCGGCGCCGGCGTCTGGTACTTCGCGGGTGCGGCAAGCGGCGGCGCGTACTTCCTGCACAAGGCCTGGCTGCTCGCGCGCCAGCCGAGCCGCAAGAGCGCGATGACCTCGTTTCACGCGTCGCTGGTTCAACTCAGCATGGTGCTGATCGGAGCGAGCCTCGACGGCGTGCTGCGCTAGGATCGGCGGCATGTTGATGCTTGCCGCCCGCCGTGGCCGGGGCCTCGCCGGCCTGCTCGCGATCGGTGCCGCGGCGCTGTGCGGCGCGGCAATCGCCGAGGAGGCGCCCGCCACGCGCGCCACGCTCGACCCCACCGAGGCGCTGCGCATCAGCCAGGGCGCGGTCGGCAGGAAGATCGGCGACTACACGCTGCTCGACCGCGCCGGCCAGCCGGTGCGTCTGGCCGACTATCGCGGCAAGCCGCTGCTCGTGAGCTTCATGTACACCGGCTGCTTCCAGGTCTGCCCGACGAGTACGCGCGCCATCGCGGCGGCGATCGAGGGCATGGGCCGCAGCATGGACCCGCGCCAGTTCAACATCGTCAGCATCGGCTTCAACCTGCCGGCCGATTCGCCGGCGTCGATGAAGGCCTTCGCCGCGCAGCAGCGCATCACGGCGTCGAACTGGGAGTTCCTGAGCCCGCATCCGTCGGCCGTCGAGGCGCTGACGCGCGACTTCGGTTTCGCCTACGCGCCGACCCAGTCGGGCTTCGACCATCTGCTGCAGGTGACGGTCGTCGATGCCGAGGGCCGCATCTATCGCCAGGTCTACGGCGAGGATTTCGGCGCCGACCAGCTCGCCGAGCCGATCCGCCAGCTGCTGCGCAACCAGCCGCTGCCGCAGCAGCTCGACATCGCCGACCTCGTCGACCGGGTGCGCATTCTGTGCTCGATCTACGACCCGGCGACCGGCCAGTACCGCGTCAGCTACGCGCTCGCGTTCGAGATCGCCGGCGGCATCACCTTCGTCATCGCGATGATCTGGTTCGCCGTCGGCGAACTGCGCGCGAGCCGGCGCCGTCGGCGCGGGCAGGACGCGGCGAACAAACCGCAAGCCAAGGGGCCGCTTGCACCGCGCGCGAGCGCCGAGGGATGAATCCGCGCCAGCGCGCGGGCGCGCTGTGGCAGCGCGCCGAGACGGCACTCGACCGTATCGTCGGCGGCGGCGCGTTCAACCCGCTGCGCCACCTCGGCGCGCTCGCCTTCCTGTGCTTCTGGCTGCTCGCGGTGAGCGGCATCTACCTCTACGCGGTGCTCGACACGTCGGCCACCGGCGCCTACGGTTCGATCGACGCGCTGTCGCGCGACCAGTGGTTCCTCGGCGGCTGGCTGCGCAGCCTGCACCGCTACGCCGCCGATGCATTCGTCGTCACGATGCTCGCCCACCTGCTGCGCGAATGGCTGCTCGGGCGCTACCAGGGCTTTCGCCGCTTCTCGTGGCTGACCGGCGTGCCGCTGCTGCCGCTCGTCTTCGTCTCGGCGATCGGCGGCTTCTGGCTGAACTGGGACCGGCTCGGCCAGTTCTCGGCGATCGCGACCGCCGAGTTCCTCGACTGGCTGCCGCTGTTCGGCTCGCCGCTGACGCGCAACTTCATCGGCGTCGAGAGCGTCAGCGACCGGCTGTTCTCGCTGTTCGTGTTCGTCCACATCGGCGCCGCGCTCTTCATCGTCTTCGCGACCTGGTTTCACATCCAGCGCCTGGCGCACGCCGAGGCCTTCCCGCCGCGCAAGCTCGCGATCGCGGTCACGGCGTCGCTGATCGCCGTCGCGCTCGTGCTGCCGGTGCAAAGCCAGGGGCCGGCCGATCTTTCGGTCGCGCCGGCAACGCTCGCCCTCGACTGGTGGCTGCTCTTCATCCATCCGCTCGTCTACGCGACCTCGGCCGGCGCGGTGTGGCTGCTGCTGTGCGCCACGCTCGTCGCGCTCTTCGCGCTGCCGTTCCTGTCGCGGCCGGCGGCGGTGCCGGTGGCGACCGTCGACCCGGCCAACTGCAGCGGCTGCCGGCGCTGCTTCGACGATTGCCCGTACACCGCGATTACGATGGTCGCGCATCCGAACGGGCGCCACGGGCGCCAGATGGCGCAGGTCGACGCCGATCTGTGCGCGAGCTGCGGCATCTGCGTCGGCGCCTGCCCGTCGTCGACGCCGTTTCGCAAGGGCGAGCGACTCGTCACCGGCATCGACATGCCGCAGTCGCCGGTCAACGCGCTGCGCGAGCAGATGGAAGCGGCGCTCGGCCGCATGGCGCACGATCGTGCGAAGCTCGTCGTCATCGGCTGCGACCACGGCGCGCGCGTCGCAACGCTCGCAGCGCCCGACGTCGCCGCGTTCAGCCTGATCTGCACCGGGATGCTCGCGCCATCGTTCATCGAGTACGCGCTGCGCGGCGGCGCCGACGGCGTGCTCGTCACCGGCTGCAGCGAAGACGGCTGCGTGTTCCGCCTCGGCCAGCGCTGGACGCGCGAACGATTGCAGGGCCTGCGCGAGCCGCATCTGCGCCGCCAGACGGCGGCCGATCGGCTGGCGACGGTCTGGGCCGACGCCGGCGAGGAGGCCGCCGTCGAGGCGGCGCTCGCCGCACTCAGACTGCGGGTATCGGGCGCCGCCGCGCCCTCACATGCGAAACTTCGGTATGGATGAAACTCAGCCGCGCAAGCGCTTCTCCTGGATCGGCCAGGCTCTGCTCTACGGCGTCTTCGCGCTCATCATCGGCGTCTTCTCGCACTGGCCGACGTACCGCCACCTGGCCGACGACGAGGCATTGATCAAGCTCAGCTTCACGCACGCCGCGCAGCGCGTCGATGAGTGCCGCAAGCTCACGAAGGAGGAACTCGCGAAGCTGCCGCCGAACATGCGCACGCCGATGAAGTGCGGCCGCGAGCGCTCGCCGATCGTCGTCGAGGTCGACCTCGACGGCAAGCCGGCGATCCGCCATGTCGCGCAGCCTTCGGGCCTGTCGCGCGACGGCGCCTCCTCGGTCTATCGGCGCCTGACGGTGCAGGCCGGCACCCACACGATCGCGGTGCGGCTCAACGACAACGCCCGCAAGACCGGCTTCGACTACGAGAGCGAGAAGACCGTCACGCTCGCGCCGGCGCAGATTCTCGTCATCGACTTCGACCCGCAGCGCGGCGGGATCACGTTTAGATGAGCGCGCAGCCGTTTCCCGCAGCCACCGCCCCCGGCGCCGCGCTGCTGCCGCAGGCGCGCAACGACGCCGAGTACACACTCGCGGTGCCGGCCGACGCGAGGCGCGATCTGGCGCGCGGCTGGCTCGCGCTCAGCCTCGCCGCTCTCGTGCTGTCGGGCGTGTTCTCGATCCTGCTCGTGCTGGCGCGCACGCCGGGCGTCAACAAGCTGCTGCCGAGCGCCGACTTCTTTCGCGTCGCGCTCGTCGTGCACGTCGATCTGTCGGTCCTCGTCTGGTTCTTCGCCATCGCCGGCCTGCTGTGGAGCCTGATCAGCGCGCCGCGCGCGATCGGTCTGGCATGGGTCGCGCTCGGCACGACGGCGGCCGGGGCGCTGGCGATGGCGCTTTCGCCCTTCGTCGGCAGCGGCGAGGCGGTGATGGCCAACTACATCCCGGTGCTCGACGGCGCGCCGTTCCTCGGCGGGCTGCTGCTGTTCGCGGCCGGCGTCGCGCTGCTCGTGGCGCGCTCGCTGTGGCTCGCGCCGCGCCTGGGGGCGAGCTTCGACGGCGGCGGCGCGCTGCGCTTCGGGCTCAATGCGAGCGTCGTCGCGACCGGCGTCGCGCTGCTCGCCTTCGGCTGGTCGTTCGCTGTCCTGCCGCGCACGCTCGAGGGCAGGGCGTACTACGAGATCCTGTTCTGGGGCGGCGGCCACGCGCTGCAGTTCACATGGACGCTCTTGATGCTCGTCGCCTGGCTGTGGCTCGCCGGGGCGTCGGGCGCGCGCGTCGCGCTTTCGCCGCGCGTTGCGCTGCTGATGTTCATCCTCGCGCTCGCGAGCGTCTTCGTCACGCCGTACGCGTACCTGGCGCACGACATCGCGTCGGTCGAGCACCGCAACGCGCTGACGTGGGCGATGCGCCTCGGCGGCGGGGTCGCGATCGTGCCGATCGCGCTCGCCGTCGTCGCCGCACTGATCGCCGCGCCGGCGGCGACCGGGCAGACGCGGCCGCTGCGCTCGGCGCTCGTCGCGTCGGTATTGCTGTTCGGCGCCGGCGGCGTGATCGGCATCTTCATCAGCGGCAGCAACGTGCGCATCCCGGCGCACTACCACGGCTGCATCGTCGGCGTCACGCTCGCGCTGATGGGGCTCGTCTACCACCTGCTGCCGCGCATGGGCTACGGCGCGCCGCAGGGCCGGCTTGCGACGTGGCAGCCGGCGCTCTACGGCTTCGGCCAGTTGCTGCACATCGTCGGCCTCGTCTGGTCCGGCGGCTACGGCGTGCAGCGCAAGGTCGCCGGAAGCGAGCAGGTGCTGCGCAGCACGGCCGAGGTCGCCGGCATGGGGCTGATGGG
>JBDHSE010000050.1:0-12599 GCA_039807955.1 Ideonella sp.
GTGCAGCATGACGACGCGCCCGCGCAGCGCGTCGAGCGTGAGCGGCGTGTCGGTATTGAGCCACTGCGAGACAACAAGCGGCGGAGCGAGAGGGTGGATCGACGACATGGGGCGTTCCTGCGGGCTGCGGTGGGTTGCAGCGCGAGTGTCGGCCAGCCGCGGCCGGGATGCCTGCTGCGGGCGATGCAGGCTCACGCCCGAAGCGGGCATTGCCGCCGCGGCGCCGATGGTCAGTACAGGCGCAGCGGCGCCGCGTAGCCGGTCAGTTCGAGGTAGCCGCGGCCGACGCGCCGGCCTTCGGCGTCGAACAGGTCCGACAGGCCTTCCCAGTAGACCGCGCCGGTCGATGCGCGGCTGTCGAGTTCCTGCGCGTCGAGCCGGGCGCGAACCGCGAAGCGGCCGGCGGGTGTCTCGAGCGTCCACTCGACCGGGTAGCGCGCCTGCGTCTGAGGGCTGGTCCAGACGCGGCCCGGCGTGAAGACGACTTCGTCCGGCCCGAAGTTGCGCACGCTGCCGTCGGCGCCGCGCAGGCTGCCGCCGGCCCACAGTGCGCTGCCGTCCTTGCGCCGCACCTGGAACGCGGTGAGCGCGCCGCCGTCGTCGAGGTTCATGCCGATCCAGTCCCAGCCGACGGCGTCCGGGTCGAGCAGCGCGTCGCTCCATTCGTGATCGAGCCAGGCGCGGCCGGTGACCTCGCGCGTGCGGCCGTCGAGCGTCAGGCTGCCGGTCACGGCGAGCTGCGGCTCGCTCAGGTAGTAGCTCGCCTGCGCCGCGTCCGGCCCCTTGCGCGAGATGCCGGCGTCGCCCTGCAGCAGCACCGGCTGGGTCGCGGCGAGGTGCAGGTCGAAGCCAAAACCCTGCGCCGCGGCGTCGACGCGGGTGCGGTAGACGTGGCCGTTCGCCGTTGCCTCGCGCCGCAATGTCCAGCGGCGCAGTTCGAGGTCGGTGTCGCTCGAACTCGCGCGCGCGATGCCGAAGCCTTCGCGCGCGACGCGCTGGTCGTGGCGCAGCTTGCGCGCGACGGGGTCGGTCAGCGCGGCGTGGGCGAACAGCAACTGGCGCGCCGCGAACGCGCTCGGGTTGTCGGCGGCGACGCCGGTGCGGGCGCGAAAGAACGTGAGCTGAAAGCCGAACGGATCGGCGCTGCCTGGCACGTCGAGCGCGCCGGTGACGTACCACCACTCGATGCGAAAGTCGGGGTGCGCGCCGAAGTCGCGCGGCAGTGTGATCGGGTGCCCCGGTCGTGCGCTGCCATCGGCTGCGGCGCGCAGTTCGCCGAGCACGGCCACCGCGGCGAACGCGGCAAGAAGCCTGCGCCGTGCGCGCTTCACCAGTCCTCCTTCACCGCGAGCGCCATGTCGCCGGCGGCGAGCGCGCGCGACGCGAGCCAGACCGTGATGCTGCCGGCGGCGAGCACCGCGCCGCACAGCAGCGCGAGCCGCGCGGCGGGCAGGGCGAGTTCCATCGTCCAGTGAAAGCTCTGCGGGTTGACGACCTTGACGAGGATCACGCTCACCGCGAGGCCCAGCAGCAACCCGAGCAGCGTGCCGGCCGCCGTCCACACCGCGCCTTCGCCGCTCACGACGGCGACGATCTGGCGCCTTGTGAGGCCGAGGTGCGCGAGCAGCCCGAACTCCTTGCGCCGCGCGAGCACCTGCGCCGAGAAGCTCGCCGCGATGCCGACCAGCCCGATGCCGATCGCGACCGCCTGCAGCCAGGTCGTGACGGCGAAGCTGCGGTCGAAGATGCGCAGCGAGACGGCGCGGATCTCGCCGGTCGTCGCAAGATCGATCGCCGCACCGGCCGCGAGGGCGTTGATCGCCTGCTGCACCGCCGCCATGTCGGCGCCCGGGGCGAGCCAGATCGCGACGCTGTTGACGCGCGCGTCGCCGGTCAGCGCACGGTAGTCGTCCGCGTCGAGCAGCAGCGTGCCCTGCTGGCGCGCGTAGTCGCGCCAGACGCCGCGCACGAAGAGCGGCTGCACGCGGCCGTCGGGCAGCGGCAGATCGAACGTCGATCCCGGCGTGGCGCCGTACAGGCTTTGCATTGCCTCGCTGGCGTAGGCCGAGGGCATCCCGGGCCGGGCCGGGACGAGGCTGCCTGTGAGCGGCAGCGACGTTGTCGGATCGGGCAGCGGCCGCGCGATCAGCGCGATGGCCGGGCGCGACGCATCGATCTGGACCTGCGCGACGCGCTGCGTCTGCACCCGCTCGACGCCTGCGATGCGCGCGACACCTTGCACGAATGATGGCGCGAGGAAGGCGTTCTCGCTGCTGCCGGCGCCGCTGGTGCCGGCGCGGATGTAGAGCGCGGCCGGCAGCACGTCGTCGAGCCAGCGCGTCATCGAGTCGCGAAAGCTCGCGACCATCACCGTCAGCGCGACGGCGAGCGCGAGGCTGGCGACGACGCCGGCTACGGCGACCGTCGCGACATCGGTCTCGCGCCGTGCACGCTCGATCGCGAGCAGCGCGAGCGCCTGGCGCGGCGGCTCGATCGCTCGCAGCAGCAGCGCGACCACGATCGGCACGCAGGCGATGCCGCCGAGCAGCACGCAGCCGACCGCTGCATACGCCGCCAACGGCAGCCCGTAGAGCGGCGGCGCGAAGGCGAGCAAGCTGCCGGCCGCGAGCAGCGCCGCTGCGACCCACGGCCGGGCCGGCGCGGCCGCCGCGAGCGCGACGCCCTTCAAGGCCTGCGCCGGTGCGAGGTGCTGCGCAGCGCGTGCCGGCAGCCACCCGCCGGCGACCGCTGCGGCGACGCCGAGCGCGCCGTAGACGAGCGCCGCGCCGGCGCTGAACCGCAGCGGCGCGACGGCGCCGCCCTCCGCCTGGAAATAGCCGGCGCCGAGGTCGCCCGCGAGCCAGCGCAGCGCGAACGCGGCGAGCCCCGTGCCGAGCGCGAGGCCGAGCGCGCTTCCTACGACGCCCAGCAGTGCGCATTCAGCGACGACGAGGCGCAGCCGCTCGCCGCCCGTCATGCCGAGCACGCCGAGCAACGCGAACTGCGGCGTGCGCCGCGCAATCGACAGCGACAGCACCGAGAAGACGAGGAAGGCGCCGGTGAAAAGCGCGACGAGCACGAGCACCGTCAGGTTGACGCGATACGAGCGCGAGACGTTGGCGAGCCGCTGCGACGCCGCGTCGGGCGCGACGGCGTGCAGCGGCAGCGCCAGATCGCGCAGCAGCGCGTCGCGGTCGGCGCCGGGCGCGAGGCGCACGTCGATCCGGCTCAAGCGGCCGATGCGGCCGAAGTGCGACTGCGCACCGGCGATGTCGATCACGGCGAGCGGCGCGCCGGGAGCGGCGACGCCGCCGGCATAGCGCAGCGTCTGCGGCGCGGCCGCACCGGGGGCCTGCAGTGCGATCGCGGCGCTCGCGGTGCCGAGGGCCAGCGCCTCGCGTGCAGCGGGGTTGAGGAACAGCGCGTCGGGGTCGAGCATCGCGAGCCGCGGCTCGGCGTCGAACGGCCGCGGCAGCAGCGCAGGGGCGAGCGGCGCGGCGACGAGCATGTCGAGACCGAGCACGCGCAGCGGCACGCGCCGGCCATCGGCGCCTAGCGCGACGGCGTCGATCTCGACGACCGGGCTTGCAATGGCGACGCGCGGATCGGCCGCGACGCGGGCGTAGAACCGCTCGTCGAAATCGCCCGCCGCGCCGCGGTACGCGCTGCGCAGTTCGAAGTCGGCTTCGCCGTTGACGGCGCGCACCGCGGCGCCGAACTCGGCGAGCGCCGACGCGTTGATCAACTGCACCGAGAACGCGAGCGCGACGCCGAGCGCGATCGCGAGCAGCGCCGTCGCGCTGCGCCAGCGGTGCAGGTGCAGTTCGGGCCATGAGATCGCCTTCAGCAGGGCGAGCACGGCCGGCCCTTCGGCGCCAGACGTTCAGCGCAGCTTGTCGAGGCACTCCTTGCGCGCTGCGGCGTCGCTCATCGCGTTGCAGCGGGCGGCCGAGTCGTCGACGCCGCCGCTTTGCGCCGGCTTGCCGCGCGCGGGCGGGACGTAGGTCGCCTTGCCGGCGCCGGACGGCGTGAGCGGAACGTTGAGCTGCGGCGTGATGCGCGAATCGGGGCGCACGAGGTCGGGCTTGGCTCCGCTGTCGTGCCTTTCCTCGGCCGTCGGCGGGTGCTTCTCGGGTTTGGCCGATGGCGCAGGGACGGCAGGGATCACCGCCGGTGCCGATGCCGCGGGCGCCGACGCGGCCGGCGCCGACGCGGGAGGCGTTGCGGCCGATGCGGGCAGCGCCGCAGCGAACAGCGCGGCGAGCAATGCGAAAGCGAGAGGCAGGGTCTTCATCGGCGGGGTCCGAAACGGTGTGAGACGCGGCTGACGCACGAGTTTAGGGCGGCTCGCGCCTTGCCGTCGGGCAGACGAACCGCTGGTGCTCGCGCAAGGCGCGCGGCACCGAGCGGTCAGAGCTGCATCTGCACGCTGTGGACCGTGATGACGAGCGCGCCGCGCGCCCAGCGAAACGCGGCCTTCGCCATGTCGGCGAACTCGCCTGCCGTCTCGATTGCCGCCGTGCCGCGCAGCACGCAGCCCTGGCCGAGGCTGTGCGTGCCCTGCACCGTGTGCGACGCGACCATCACCTGGATGCGGTTGTCGCGGCCGAGGTTCTCCTCGGTCTTCTTGTAGCGGCCGGCGGGCAGCACGAGGCGGTCGCCCTCGACCGGCAGGCGGCGCAGATAGTCGCCCCAGTTGCCGACGACGTGCGGGCCGTCGGGGCCTTGGGTGACGATCGTGAGGAACTCGGTCTTTTCGAGCAGTTCGCGGGTGGTGGCGTCGATGGCGGTCATGGGTTTCGGTGGCTCCTTCAGGGCACGGATTATCGAGAGCCGCTGTCAGGAGTCGTCTGATCTTCGTCATGCCGCGACGGCGCCGCGACGATGCCGCTGCCGGTGAGCGTGAGCACGCGGTCGGCGCGCGCCGCCGCCATCCGCGAATGCGTCGCGAGCAGGCAGGCGGCGCCTTCACGCTTCACCTGCGCGGCGAGCAGGTCGATGACGCGCTCGGCGGTCTTCGGGTCGAGGTTGCCGGTCGGCTCGTCGGCGAGGATCAGCGCCGGGCGGTGCACCAGCGCGCGCGCGATCGCGACGCGCTGCAGTTGCCCGCCCGAGAGCTGCTGCGGCAGCCGCGCGGCGAGGTCTTGCAATCCGACGGCGGCGAGCATCGCTTCGACGCGCTCGGCGTCGGGGCGGCCGAGCAGCAGCAGCGGCAGCGCGACGTTGTCGGACACCGTCAGGTAAGGCAGCACGTGAAAGGCCTGGAAGACGAAGCCCATCGCGCGCCGGCGCAGCCGCGCGCTGCTCGCTTCGTCGAGCGCGGCGATGTCTTCGCCGGCGACTCGCACCGTGCCGGCGTCGATGCGGTCGAGCCCGGCGATGCAGTTCAGCAGCGTCGACTTGCCGACGCCCGATTCGCCGACGATGGCGACGAACTCGCCGGCTTCGACTTGCAGATCGACGCCCGAGAACACCGCAGTCTCGCCGTAGCGCTTGGCAAGCGCCTCGACTTCAAGCAGCGCCATGCGTCTTGCCGAGCAGGGCCCGCACTTCGGCGACGACCTGCGCCGTCGCATCCGGCGCGTCGCAGGCGATGACGCGCCGCTCGGGCATGCCGCGCAGCCAGGTGAGCTGGCGCTTGGCGAGCTGGCGCGTCGCGGCGATGCCGCGCGCGGCAAGCGTGTCGAGCGTGTTCGATTCGATCGCGGCCCAGGCCTGGCGGTAGCCGACACAGCGCATCGAAGGCAGGTCGGCCGAGAGGTCGCCACGCTGGCGCAGCGCGCGCACCTCGTCGACCAGGCCGTCGGCGAGCATGGAGCGAAATCGATCTTCGATGCGCGCGTGCAGCCAGCCGCGATCGGCCGGCTCGAGCGAGATCAGCGGCGCGTGCGGCTTGCGCTCAGGCTTGGCGCTGTGATGCGCGGACAGCGGCTTGCCGCTGACGCGATAGACCTCGAGCGCGCGCTGGATGCGCTGGCTGTCGCCGGGCGGCAGGCGCGCAGCGGTGGCCGGGTCGACGCGCCGCAGCTCCTCGTACAGCGCATGTGCACCGTCGCGCGCGGCCTGCGCGGCAAGTGCTTCGCGCACCGCGCGATCGGCGGCCGGCATCGCGTCCAGCCCGTCGAACAGCGCCTTGAAGTAGAGCATCGTGCCGCCGACGAGCAGCGGCAGATGGCCGCGCGCGGCGATTCCGGCGATCGCCCGGTTGGCGTCGGCGACGAAGCGCGCCGCCGAGTACGACTGCGACGGGTCGAGGATGTCGATCAGGTGGTGCGGCACGCGCGCGCGATCGGCCGCGCCGGGCTTCGCAGTGCCGATGTCCATGCCGCGATAGACGAGGGCCGAATCGACGCTGACGATCTCGACCGGCTGCGTTGCTGCCATCGCGTCGGCGACCGCCATCGCCGCCGCCGACTTGCCCGAGGCGGTCGGCCCGGCGATGCAAATGGGGCTCATGCCCGCGCCGTCGCCGGCGCGTGAACCGGGCGGTCGCCGTGCGCGCGCACCAGCGTCCAGGCGACGATCGCGGTCAGGATGCCGAAGCTGCCGACGCCGAACGCGAGCGGGTAGACCGTGCCGTTCATGCCGCGGCCGAGGACGAGGCTCGCGGCAAAGGCGCTCACCATCATCGCGAAGCCGGAAAGCGACGCCGCGGTGCCCGCCTTGTCGGGGAACGGGCTCGTCACGCCGGCCTGGCCGCAGGGCTGGTGGATGCCGTGGCCGATCG
The DNA here is from genome assembly GCA_039807955.1 of Ideonella sp. Taxonomy (GTDB): domain Bacteria; phylum Pseudomonadota; class Gammaproteobacteria; order Burkholderiales; family Burkholderiaceae_C; genus CAIKUF01. The sequence goes on from JBDHSE010000050.1 coordinate 6,728, forward strand.
CGAAGATCCAGATCGGCGGCAGGAAGGCGGCGACCGAGTGCACCCCGGCGAGCGCGACGCCGATGAGCAGGGCGCCGCCGGCGAGGCTGAACGCGCCGCCGATCGCGACCGCGCGCGCGGCGTTCATGTGGCGCAGCAGGAAGCGGCAGAAGAAGGTGCCCGAGGTGTACGAGAACGACGAGCTGAAGAGGATCAGCGAGTACGAGACCTGGCCGACGCCGAGGACGTCGATGAAGACGAACGACGACGTCGACAGGAACGCGAACAGCCCGCACCAGCTCGTGCAGGTGACGGCGGTCCAGGCGATGAAGGTCGGGTCGCGGCCGATCTGCCGCCAGTTGCTCGCGATCTCGCCGATGCGTGTCGCCTGCGGGTTCTTGCGCGGCAGCGTTTCCGCGAACCGCAGCGCGACGTAGGCGAGCGTCGCGAGGCCGAACAGCGTGACGACGCCGAGCGCGTAGCGCCAGTCGGTGAACTTGGAGACGACGGCACCGACGAACGGCCCCGCCATCGCGAAGAGGCCCAGCCCGGCGAGCGCCTGCGACATCACGCGCGCGCCTTCGCGCGGCTCGTACAGGTCGCGGATCACCGAGCGCCCGCAGGCGACCGCCGCGCCCATGCCGATGCCCTGCAGCGTGCGCGCGCCGATCAGCCAGTCGATCGACGGCGCGAGCGCCGCGGCGAGCGCGGCGGCGCTGTACAGGCCGAGCCCGGCGAGCAGCATCGGCCGGCGCCCGAAGCGGTCCGACAGCGGGCCCCAGATGAGCTGCGAGACGCCGAACGCGATGATCAGCGCCGACAGCGTCAGCTGCGCGGCGGCGGCCGATGCGCCGAGCGCGTCGGCCAGCGGCGGCAGCGCCGGCAGGTACAGGTCGGTCGTCACCGGCTGGATGCCGAGCAGCAGCGTGAGCGTGAGGACGACGACGCCCTGCGTCATCGCGGGCTTGGAGCAGGACGGCATACGGCGAGCCTAGCAGGTCGCAAGGCGTCGGGCGTTGCGCGCCGGGTTTCGGGGCGAGGCCGCGCGGCTCAATCGGCGGCGAGCGTTCGCGGCAGCAGATGGCGTTCGCAGTCCGGCTCGCCGCAGCGTTCGCAGCGAGCATGCCAGGCGCCGGCCGCGGCAGCGTCGTCGTCATCGCCCGCCTCGGCAGGCAGGCCGAGTGCGCGCCGCACCGCGCGCCACGCCGATAGCACGCGCGCCTCGCCCTGCCCGGCGACGACGACGTAGGGTTGTGCGATGCGAGCGAGTGCGGCGCGCACCAGCGCATCGACCGGCTCGCGCACATGCGCGCCGTCGCGCTGCAGGCCGTCGGCCTGCCACGGCAGGTCGAGCGCCATCAGCAACGTCAGGTCGCAGCGGCGCTGCGCGGCCTCGATGCCCGCGTACAGGCCGCGGTCGCCGAACACGATCTCGCTGTAGACGGCCGTCATCAGCGCCGTCGTGTCGGCGACGACGACGCGGTGCCGTTCGGCGGCCAGCGCGATGCGGCGCGTCTGCTCGGCGGCGATCGCGGCCTGTTCGTCGCTGCGCGGCGTGCGGCCGTGGCGGTCGCAGAACTCGCGCAGGTGCTCGGGCACGGCTTGCGCGTCGATGCCGGCGCCGCGCAGCCGCTGCGCGAGATCGATCGCGAGCTGCGTCTTGCCGCTGCTCTCGGCGCCAAGGACGGCGACGACGAAGGCCGTGCCGCTCATCGGGCAACCGCGAGCCGGGTCCACGCCCGCCAGCCGAGCACCGACATGCCGACGAAGACGGCGTAGAGCAGCACCGTCAGCACGAGCCCCTTGTAGGCGAAGAGCGTCACGCTGACGACGTTGACGACGACCCAGACCGCCCAGTTCTCGACGTACTTGCGGCCGAGCAGCCACTGGCCGATGACGCTCGCCGCCGTCGGGAAGGCGTCCCACCACGGCACGTCGGTGTCGGTGTAGCGGCGCAGGAAGAGGCCGGTCGCTGGCCAGGCGACGGCGAAGATCGCGAGCACGATCCAGCGTGCGCGCGGCGAAAGGCAGCGCACGCGCAGCGCGCCGCCGGCCGCGTCAGTGCCGCGCAGCCACTGCCACCAGCCCCAGAAGCAGACCGCGGCGAAGAAGAGCTGCAGGCTCGCGTCGCCGTAGAGCCGGTGGCTCCAGAAGAGGGCGAAGTACAGCAGCGAGCTCGTGATCGCGAGCGGCCAGCCGAGCGGGTTGACGCGGATGTTGAATATCACCATCGCGACCGCGAGCACGAAGGCGACCAGCTCGAGCCACGTGACGGGCGCACCCCACACCGTGGCGGCCGGCGCGAACAGCGGCTCGAGTGCCGCGAGCAGCGCATTCACCGCGAGCTGCGACGCGAGCGCGTCAACGCTTTGTCGAGATCTGGACCAGGATCTCGTCGGGCTTGACCATGCCGAGCTCGTAGCGTGCCCGCTCCTCGACCATCTCCTGCCCTTCCTTCAGGTCGCTCACCTCGGCCGCGAGCCGCTCGTTGCGCAGCCGCGCCGCGTCGTTCTCGGCCTGCTGCGCCGCGAGCCTGCCCTCGAGCTCGATCTTGTACGGCAGCCCGCCCTTGCCGAACCACAGTTCGGCGTTGACGAGGCCGAGCAACGCGAGCAAGGCGAGGGTCAGAAATCGCATCTACGGAGTCGGGCGGCGGGGGCTTGGGGTCGATTGTCGCTGTTCCGGTGCGCACCTGGCCGCGCTGCCTTGTCGGTCGAAACGAACGCACCGGCGTGGCCCTCTCGTTCGACGCATCACCGCGCGTCGTGCGCGACGCCCTCGCGCAGGTGATGGCGCCAGCCAAGGTGCGGCTGTCGGCCAGCGGCGTGGGTCAAGCCCGGAGCGTTACACGGCACAGCTTGGCGGGCACTGCTGGTCATCGCTGCTGGTCATCGCTGCTGGTCATCGTTGACCACACAGCAGAATGCATCTACATTTTGCATCATGATCACCTGGGACGAGTCGAAACGCCGACTCAACCTGCGCAAGCACAAGATCGACCTTGCCGAGTTGGAACCGGCGTTCGACAACCCGATGATCTCGGTGGAAGATGCACGCGAGGACTATGGCGAGCTGCGGCTGCAAAGTCTCGCCATGTGGCGCGCAAGAGTCGTCTTCCTGGTCTGGACTCCGCGCGGCGACGACGACGCGCACTTGATCTCCTGCCGCTATGCCGACCGCAAGGAAACAGACGCGTACTTCTCGGGCCTTTAGTGCAGCTGACGCAGCCGCGGCCAAGGCAGCCGCCCCGGCAAGATCGACCGGCACCGAAAGGGTCGACTGGTCCGAAGCCATCGTCACGACGGGTGGCGGCGTGGCGGCGACGATTGCGGCCGTCCGCAAGATGCGGGGCCCTGGCAGAAAGCCGGCCAAGGAGCAGGTGGCGCTCAGGCTGGACACGGATGTCCTGGCCTCTTTTCGTTCCGGCGGCCCGGGTTGGCAAACCCGCATGAACGCAGCCCTCAAGGAGTGGCTGGCTGGTCAAGCATCGAAACGCAAGGGGAGTGGGGGACCTGCGGTCTGACCCCCTCATTCAACGCGATACCGGTGTGCGCCATGCCTTCGAAGCATGCTCGCTGGGCACGCCCGCCCGCCAGCTTGGTCAGCGCAGGTTGTAGAACGCGTCGCGACCAGGGTAGCTCGCGATGTCGCCGAGGTCTTCCTCGATGCGCAGCAGCTGGTTGTATTTGGCGATGCGGTCGCTTCGACTCATCGAGCCGGTCTTGATCTGGCCGGCGTTGCTGCCGACGGCGATGTCGGCGATCGTGCTGTCCTCGGTCTCGCCCGAGCGGTGGCTGATGACGGCCGTCCAGCCGGCGCGCTTGGCCATCTCGATCGCGGCGAAGGTTTCGGTCAGCGTGCCGATCTGGTTGATCTTGATGAGGATCGAGTTGGCGACGCGCTTCTCGATGCCTTCCTTCAGGATCTTCGTGTTCGTCACGAACAGGTCGTCGCCGACGAGCTGGACCTTGTCGCCGAGGCGGTCGTGCAGGTGCTTCCAGCCGTCCCAGTCGGCTTCGGCCATGCCGTCCTCGATGCTGATGATCGGGTACTTGTCGACCCAGGTTGCGAGGATGTCGGTCCATTCGGCAACCGACAGCGTCAGGCCCTCGCCGCCGAGGACGTACTTGCCGTCCTTGTAGAACTCGCTGGCCGCGCAGTCGAGGCCGATCGCGACCTGCGTGCCTGCCGTGTAGCCGGCCTTGTCGATCGCCTCGAGGATGAGCTGGATCGCCGCCTCGTGGCTCGCGACGCTCGGCGCGAAGCCGCCTTCGTCGCCGACGGCGGTGCTCATGCCCTTGTCGCCGATGATCTTCTTCAGCGCGTGAAACACCTCGGCGCCGTAGCGCAGCGCCTCGCGAAAGCTCGGCGCGCCGACCGGCAGGATCATGAACTCCTGCAGGTCGAGGTTGTTGTTCGCGTGCGCGCCGCCGTTGATGACGTTCATCATCGGCACCGGCATCTGCATGCCGCCCGAGCCGCCGAAGTAGCGGTACAGCGGCAGGCCCGACTCCTCGGCCGCGGCGCGGGCGACGGCCATGCTGACGGCAAGCAGCGCATTCGCGCCGAGCCGGCCCTTGTTGTCGCTGCCGTCGAGGTCGATCAGCGTGCGGTCCAGGAACGCCTGCTCGCTCGCGTCCAGCCCGAGCACCGATTCGCTGATCTCGGTGTTGATGTGCTCGACCGCCTTCAGCACACCCTTGCCGAGAAAGCGCGCGCTGTCGCCGTCGCGCAGTTCGATCGCTTCGCGCGAGCCGGTCGATGCGCCGGAAGGCACGGCGGCGCGGCCCATCGTGCCGGATTCCAGCAGGACGTCGCATTCGACGGTGGGGTTGCCGCGGCTGTCGAGAATCTCGCGGCCGACGATATCGACGATGGCGCTCATTGGACTCCTTGTGATGGCTTGATTGTGTGGATGCTGCGGGTCAGACGACGGGGGCGGCGACGCCCTCGACGAGGACGACATCGAAGTACTCGGTCGCGCCGGCGCGCAGCTTGCGGATGCGTGCGTATTCGACGGGGTCGTCGTAGAAGCGCTTGGCCGCTTCGTAGCTCGGGAAGCGCAGGATCGCGACGCGGTGCGGATGCGAATCGCCTTCGAGCACTTCGTGGCGTCCGCCGCGCACCAGGTATTCGCCGCCCGCGGCCTTGACGGCCACCTGCGCCTGCGCCATGTACAGCTTGTATTGCTCGGGGTCGGTGACGTGCATCGTCACGATCAGGTAGGCGGCAGGCACGGTGCGGGCCTCGTTCAGCAGTCGAAATCGTCTTCGAGCAGCGGGCGCGCCTTGACGACGCGGTCGAGTTCGGCGAGTTGTTCGAGCAGCGCGCGCATGTGCTTCAGCGGCACGGCGTTCGGGCCATCGCTCATCGCGTGCGCCGGGTCGGGATGGGTCTCCATGAAGAGCCCGGCGACGCCCGCGGCGACTGCCGCCCGTGCGAGAACCGGGACGAACTCGCGCTGGCCGCCGCTGGACGTGCCCTGGCCGCCCGGCAACTGCACCGAATGCGTCGCGTCGTAGACGACCGGCGCGCCGGTCTCGCGCATGATCGCGAGGCTGCGCATGTCGGAGACGAGGTTGTGGTAGCCGAAGCTCGCGCCGCGCTCGCAGGCCATGAAGCGGTCCTCCGACAGCCCGACGTCGCGCGCCGCATCGCGCGCTTTCTGGATGACGTTCCTCATGTCCTCGGGCGCGAGGAACTGGCCCTTCTTGATGTTGACGGGCTTGCCGGACTGCGCCACGGCGCGGATGAAATCGGTCTGGCGGCACAGGAAGGCGGGCGTTTGCAGCACGTCGACGACACCCGCCGCGGCGGCGATTTCGGATTCGGCGTGGACGTCGGTCAGCACCGGCACGCCCAGTTCGCGCCTGACCTTGGCGAGGATCTCGAG
>JBDHSE010000051.1:0-12506 GCA_039807955.1 Ideonella sp.
TCAGCAGCGGGTAGTTCCACGGCGCGACGACGAGCACGACGCCGAGCGGCTCGCGCCGGATGAAGCGCGTGAAGCCGACCATCGGCGCCGGCGTGATGTCGGCGAGCGCGTCCTCGGCGATGCGGATCATGTGCCGCGCGCGCGCCGCGAAGCCGTCGACCTCGCCCGGCGTGTAGCGGATCGGCCGCCCCATCTGCAGCGTGATCTCCTTGGCGACGCGATCCTTCATCGCGACGAAGGCATCGACGCCGCGGCCGACGATCTGCCCGCGTTCCGCAACCGGCACCGAGCGCCACGCCGATTGCGCTTCGCGCGCCGCTTCGAGCGCGAGCCGCATCGCGTCGGCATCGAGATAGGCCCGGCGCAGCAGCTTGCTGCCGTCGATCGGGCTGATGGTCACGAGTTCGGTCGTCATCGTCGTCACATCGCGGCCCTGAAGAGCCGCTCGAAATCGGCCGCGGTGCACGGCCTCGGGTTGGTCTGGTGGCAGATGTCGGCAGTGGCGAGTTCGACCAGACGCGGCAGGCGATCGATACTCACGCCGTGGCGCGCGAGGCCGCCTTCGATGCCGATGCAGGCCTTCAGCTCGCGCAGCCAGGCGACGAACGCCGCGCCGCCGCCGGTGAGCCCGCAAACATGCGCGAGTTCGTCGAACTTGGCCGGCACGGCGAGCGCGTTCCACTCGAGCACGGTGTCGATCATCAGCGCGTTCGCCAGGCCGTGGTGCATGTCGCATGCCGCACCGAGCGCGTGGGCGCACGAATGCACCGCGCCGAGGTCCTTCTGGAACGCGATCGCGCCCATCATCGACGCCATCATCATGTCGCCGCGCGCCGCGAGGTTGCCCGGCTCGGCAACCGCCGCCGCGAGCGCGCGCGCGGCGATGCGCGTGCCTTCGAGGGCGATGCCGTCGCACAGCGGGTGGTAGGCCGGCGACAGATAGCTCTCGACGTTGTGCGTCAGCGCGTCCATGCCGGTCGCGGCGGTGATCGAAGGCGGCAGCGCGAGCGTCAGTTCCGGGTCGGCGAACACCGCGCGCGCGAGGATCTTCGGCGAGAAGACGACGCGCTTGACGTGCGTGTCGTCCTCCGAGATCACGCCCGCGCGGCCGACCTCCGAGCCGGTGCCCGAGGTCGTCGGCAGCGCGACGAAGTGCGGCAGATCGTTCTCGATCGCCCGCACCTGCGGATGGTCCCAAGCGTACTCGAGCACGCCGCCGTCGTGCACCGCCATCACGCCGACGACCTTCGCGACGTCGAGCGCCGCGCCGCCGCCGAAGCCGATGATGCTGTCGGCGCGGTGCGCCTTGAACGCCGCAGCGCCGGCCATCACCTGGCTCGCTGTCGGGTTGCCGAAGACGCCGTCGAACACCGCCGCGTCGAGCCCGCCGAGATGGCCGCGGAACTCGGCCAGCACCGGCAGCGCCGCGAGCGCGCGGTCGGTGACGATCAGCGGTCGGCGCAAGCCGGCATCCTGCAGATGCTGCGCGACGAGCTTGCGTGCGCCGGGGCCGAAGGCGATCGCGGTCGGGAACGAGAAGCGGGTGATGGTCATGGCGTCGGCGGTAGGCGATGGATGGTTCCAACCGATTGTCTCGCACCGGCCGCACAGGCCAATGCCGCGCAGATCAGTGCGGCCCGCGAAAGCGCTCAGCAGAACACTCCCGTGTGGCGCTGTTCATGGGTTGCTGCCGCCTCATATGCGCACGCCCTCTTGCGCTCGAAGTGCCTTGTGCGCAACCCTGCGAGCCAGCATCCTTGCGACAGCTTGCGCGGTGCATGCAGGAAGCGCCGGCTTCAACCGACTGCTTCCATCACCGCGGCATGAAACACGTCAAAGCTGCGCGACCGGTTCCGGCCGGGTTCCATCCTTGCGCCGATAGCCCGGGCAACCTCGATCTTCGGCAATCCGGCTTTGAAGTAGCCATGGCGTTGCATGATGCGCTCGAAGACTTCCCACGTCCCACCCGTCACGGCATCCGGGTCGCGCAAGGCGCGGTGACGCGCGGCGTGCGCCGCAACACGCGGGTAAGCGGCCCGCACCGCGTCCCAGTCGCCGAAGTACCAGGCCTCCAGCTCCTCGACGGCGATTCGATTGACGAGACGCCAATCAAGGCGGCCGAGCGAGCGTGCCCGCGCTCGCGTCTCCAATCCCGCGTGGGCGCTGATCGCCTCGAGCCGTTGTTTGAGCACGCGGCAGTCGTCCTCGTCTTGATCGACGATGACGATAACGCGCCAATCGGCAGGCAGCCAGTTCGCATAACTCTTGAGGCGTGCCTCGAGCTTTCCTAACAGATCGCTCTTGCCCTGATGCGGGTGAACGCTGAAGCTCCGCCCTTGCGGCAGCACGCGCGGCAGTAGTTGCCGCAAGAAGGCCTCCATCGAAGGCTCTTCGACCAGCAGTTCCAGATGCGCGGCTCCGGCCATGCTCAGCGCACGGCCGAGGACTTCTCGCCGGCTCGGCGAAGCGGTCGGGACGGCTCGCCCTGGTTGACCAAGGGGTCACCCACACCGAGATGCCCCTCCATCCACAAGTGCCCGAGCAACGCCCCCTGCTCGACGAAGGCCTTGACTCCCGGCAGATCACTTGCCTTCATCACCTGCGTGTACCCGGCCGCGTCGCGCCACAGTACCCTCACTTCCTCTGGGCGCAGCGCATTCAAGAAGAACGGCGAGTGCGTCGTGACCATCAGTTGCGTGCGTTCGGTGGCGTTTCGGCACTCCTCGGCCAACTCGGGCAGCAGACGGGGATGCAGGAAGTTCTCCGGCTCCTCGATGCCGATGAAGGGCGGCGGCAGCGGATCGTTCAGCAGCACCAGATAGGCCAGCATCTTCAATGTGCCGTCCGACGCGAAGCGGGCCAGCACCGGCCGTGCGAACGGCGCATCCTTGATCTGCAGAAGCAGCCGGCCGTCGGGCATCGGGTCGGCAAGTACGCGCTCGACGCGCGGCACGCGACGTTGCAGCCGCTCGAAGATCTGCTCCAGTCGCGCCTTGTGCTGCTCGTCCAGGTACTGGATCACGTTGGCCAGGTTGTCGCCGCTTCGCGTCAGGTGCTCCTGCGGCCCTGCCTCCGGCTGGCCGCGGGCGCTGTCCGAAGCGAGATACGACACATGCCAGCCCGTGATGAACTCGCGCAACGCGGCAACCCGCGGATGCTCGGCGAACTGTCCTAGCGCGTTGACGGCCAGCAGGTCAGGCGACTTGAGTGGAATACTGACGCGACTGTCCTGCTCGTCGGGCAGAGCGCCGCTGACGGCCTGCCCCGCGCCTTTCTTGTAGTCAAGGAACCGGAACGGCTTTCCGCCCCTGCCGCGTGTCCAGCGCAGCCACTCCTCGACAACCACCGGCACGCCATCAAGTTCGTCAACCGCCAAGTGGTAAGTGATCAGCGGGAAGCCAGGCTCGCGATACTTGATCTCGACCGACAACGGCCCGTCGCCGCCACGCGTCTTCAGTTCCTTCGCCCGCCCGCGCTTGTCCCAGGCTTTGCGCAGGCCCAACTCGAAACATTCCGCGAGGAACGCCAGTACGTCGAAGATCGTCGACTTACCGCTGCCGTTGGGTCCCAGCAGCACAGTCAGCGGCGTCAGGTCCTTCAACTCGACATCGCGCAGCGCACGGAAGTTCTGCACCTTCAGGTACGCGATGCGCGCGACGCCGGCGGCGACTCTTGGCGTGGACGATGTCTTTGTCATGGGGCGCCTTCGACAGCGGACTCATTCTTCGGCAGGCAGAGTTTGCCGGAGATGGAGCGAGGGAGAAACCTGTCGCGACTTGCGGCAAGCGCCCTTGCGCATCTGCCGTTCGCAGCGATGCGCGACTGCAGAACCGCAAACCCTGGTCCCGGCATCGGCGATCGACTAATCGGATGGCAATGCAAGCTGGAACTGCTGGAGCCGCGACATCTACACACATTGGCGCCCACTCATGCCCACCATGACCCGGATTGCAAACTGCCGAAACGGCTCACGGCAAGCCAACGGGCGTGCAGCGTCGGCAAACTCACTGGGCGCGAACGAAACACGATGAACTCGGTCGATCCCCACGCGACTCCGGCGCCGAATTGCCGAACCCGCCGTCGAACACCTCCACTTCGAGCCCGCCGAGATGGCCGCGAAACTCGGCGAGCACCGGCAGCGCGGCGAGCGCGCGGTCGGTGACGACGAGCGGGCGGCTGCAGCCGGCATCCTGCAGATGGCGCGCGACGAGCTTGCGCGCGCCGGGGCCGAAGGCGATCGCGGTCGGGAACGAGAAGCGGGTGATGGTCATGGTGTTGTGGGCTGCGCGCGGCGCCCCCTCGGTGCCGCGACGGCGGCTATTGTCGCGCGCCGCTCAACGCACCTTCACCCAGCGCAGCTCGATCGTGTCGCTCGGCCACTGCACGGCGGTCACCTTCTTCGCCATCGCCCACGAGAGCGTGCGGCGGTACAGCGGCACGTAGGGCAGGTCGTCGGCGATCATGCGCAGCGCGGTGGCGGTCAGCGCGCGCCGGTGCGTCAGGTCGGGCTCGACGGCGATGGCGTCGATCAGCGCGTCGAGCCGTGGGTTCGAGTAGCGCCCGGCGTTGAAGGTGCCGAAGCCGTCCTTGCTCCAGGTGTGAAAAAGGGCGTTCAACGTCGCCCAGGCGTCGGTCGTCGGCGTCCAGCCGAACTCGATGAAGGCCGACGTGCCCTGCGAGAGGCGCGGGAAGAACTGGTTGGTCGCCGACGATCGAAGCGTCGTGCGGATGCCGACCTGCGTCAGCATCGCGGCGGCGGCCTGGCACACGTTCTCGCGGTAGGCGATGTTGACGCAGTCGAGCGTGACGGCAAACCCGTTCGGCCAGCCCGCCTCGGCGAGCAGCGCCCTCGCCTTCGCCGGGTCGTACGGCAGGCGCTTGTCCAGTTCCGGCGGGCTGCCGTCAACAAGCGGCGACAGGAAGGCCCCGGTCGGCGTCGCCTGCCCGCGCAGCACCTTGCTCACGATGAGGTCGATGTTGATCGCGTGGTAGACGGCGCGGCGCACGCGCAGGTCCTTGAACGGGTTGCGGCCGTCGCTGCCTTCGAGCTCGTCGTGCCACTGGTCGAACGTGAAGTACTGCTGGCCGAGGTCGGCCGTCTGCAGCACGCTGAGCTGCTTGTCGCGCTTCAGGCGCTCGACGTCCTGGAACGGCGGGTCGAGGACGAGATCGACCTCGCCCGACGCGAGCGCGGCGAGCCGCGTCGCGTCCTGGCGGATCGAAACGAAGGTCACCGCGTCGACGTTGCCGTTGCGCTTGTCGGCGCGGCCCCACCACGCCGGGTTGGCCTCGAGCACGGTGCGCACGTCGGGTTCGTAGCGCACGAGCCGGAACGGCCCGGTGCCGTTGGCGTTGCGCACGGTGAAGGTCTCCTGCTTGCCGTTGAAGTCCTGCGCGCGCAGGGCGTCGTGCTTCGCGCACCACGCGCGGCTCATGATCGCGAGGCCGACGAACTTCTCGGGCAGCACGGCGTCGGGCGCGGCGAGTTGCACCTCGACGGTCAAGTCGTCGATCCGCTTCGCGCCGGTCACGCCCTTCAACTGGAACGCGCGCTGCGAGGTGGGGCCGAGCGCGCGTTCGATCGAGAAGACGACGTCGTCGGCGCTGAACGGCGTGCCGTCGTGAAACGTCACCCCCGGGCGCAGCTTGAAGCGCCACGCTGTCGCGCCCGCCGGCTGCCACGCCAGCGCGAGCGCCGGCTCGAGCGCGAACTGCTCGTCGCGGTTGACGAGCGATTCGTAGACCTGGGTGTAGACGCGCGTCTGGTACAGCAGCGCGAGCGCATGCGGATCCATCGTCTGCGGATCGAAGCCGCTCGCGATGCGCAGCGGCGCGGCGAGCGCGGCGCCGGCGGCGGCAAGGCAGGCCAGCAAGGCCAGCGCGCGACGGGAAAGCCGATGCACGATCCGCCCGCCGTCTACGCAAGATGTTCGAAGCCGGCGAGCCGCAACGCGGCGGCGAAGGGCGCCGGCGCCGGTGCGTCGCTCGCCCGACCGCGTTCGTCGTGCGAGATGCCGCCCGCGATCGCGCTCGTGTCGGCGTCGATCATCATTCGGCCGCGCCGCCCATCTCCGCGATGGCGTGCTTCATCTCGGCCAGCGTCGCGGGCCTGGCGCGGCGGCCCTCGAACATGCCGCACAGCGTGCCCAGGTCGCGGCGGACGGGCACGATGACGAAGCCGTGATCGGTGCCGACAAAGGCAATCCTGTCGCCGTTCGCGAGGCCGAGGCGGTCGCGAACGAGTCTCGGGATCGTGATCCGGCCCCTGCTCGTCAATTTCGCTTCGGTCATCGCTTCATCCTGCCTCGCTTCGGCATTCTGGCGCAGGCCGGATCGATCGACGCATCAGATGATCTCGAAGTACCGCTTCATCTCCCAGTCGGTCACGCCGTCGAGCCACTGGCGCCATTCCCAGTCGCGGGTCGCGGCGAAGTGGTCGACGAAGTCGTCGCCGAGCCAGTCGCGGGCGACCTGCGAGGCCTTGAAGGCGCGCGTCGTCTCGATCAGCGTGCGCGGCGCGCGCGGGATGTGCTCGGCGCCGGCGTTGGTGCCGGTGATCGGCGGCTGGGTCAGCTTCATGCCCTTCTCGACGCCGTGCAGCCCGGCGGCGATGACGGCCGCCATCGCGACGTAGGGGTTGATGTCGGCGCCGGGGCAGCGCGTCTCGAGGCGGGTCGCCTTCGGGCTGCCGACGATGACGCGAAAGCTCGCCGTGCGGTTGTCCAGGCCCCAGGTCGGCTTGACCGGCGCCCAGTAGCCGTCGACGAGGCGCTTGTAGCTGTTGATCGTCGGCCAGAACATCGGCGCGAACTCCATCAGGCAGGCGATCTGGCCGGCGAGGTAGCTCTCGAAGAGCTTGCTCATCTTGCGCGAGTTCTTCGCGTCGAAGAAGAGGTTGGCCTTGCCGTCCGACAGGCTCTGGTGGATGTGGCCGCTGCAGCCCGGCAGCGCGGCGTTCCACTTCGCCATGAAGCTCGGCATGATGCCGAAGCGGGCGCCGATCTCCTTCGCGCCGGTCTTGAAGAGGATCGCGCGGTCGGCCTGCTCGAGCGCCTCGCTGAACGCGATCGCCGCCTCGTAGACGCCGGGGCCGGTCTCGGTGTGCAGGCCCTCGATCGGCACGCCGAAGGCGAGCATGTCGTCGATCAGCGCGTTGAAGAAGCCGCGATGCTGGTTCGTGCGCAGCAGCGAGTAGCCGAACATGCCGGGCGTGATCGGCGTCGGGCCGACGCCCGCCTTCGCGGCCCAGCTGTGCGGCGTCTCGAGGAAGTTGAACCACTCGTACTCCATCCCCGTCATCACGCGAAAGCCCATCCGCTCGGCGCGCGCGAGGACGCGCTTCAACGCCTGGCGCGGGCAGGCGCCGTGCGGGCTGCCGTCGGCGGCGACGAACTCGCCAAGGAAGAACGGCACGCCGTCGTCCCACGGCACGCGCCGCGCGGTGCCGAGGTCGATGCGCGCGAGCGCGTCGGGGAAGCCGTGCTGCCAGCCGGTGAGCGTCGTGTTGTCGTAGCACTGGTCGTGCGAGTCCCAGCCGAAGACGACGTCGCAGAAGCCGAAGCCGCCGCCGGGCCCGGGGTCGGCGGCGCCGAGGAACTTGTCACGGTGCAGCATCTTGCCGCGCAGCACGCCGTCGATGTCGCTCACCGCGACCTTGACTCGCGCGTGGCCCTCGCGGCGGATCGCGGCGAGCGCGGGATGTTCGGCGGCGGATCGGGGCTTGTTCGGCATCGGCGGCTTTCGGGTGGACGGCGGCGGGAGTATGCAACGGCGGCTCGGCAGCTCGCCCACGCCTGCCGGGCGGCGGCTCATCCGCGCCGGCCGGATCGCGGCTCCTCGACGGCGGCGCGTGGTGGCGACAGCGCACGCGCCGCGCTGCGGCGCTTCGCGGCGCTGATGCCGGCGCACGCCAGATGCCAGCGCGAGAACGCGCTCGGCGCCGAAAAGCCGAGCTGGGCCGCGACCTCGGTCAGCGGCCGGTTGCTGCCCTCGACGTAGCGGCCGGCGAGTTCGCGCCGCTCGGCGTCGAGCAGCGTGCTGAAGGTCGCGCCCTCGGCGGCCAGCCTGCGGTGCACGGTGCGGCGGTCGACGCCGAGGTGCTGGGCGACGACGTCGACGCGGCACAGCCCGCGCGGCAGCAGCAGCACGATCAGCTGGCGCACGCGCGTCGTCATGCTCGCGTCGGCCGCCGGCATCTGCTCGAGCAGGCGCTGGCCGTAGCGCGCCAGCACCGGGTCGGCGCCGGGGTTGGGCGCATCGAGGTCGGCGGCGTTGCAGACGATGCCGTTGAACCCGTGGCCGAACTCGACCGCCGCCCCGAATACGCGCCGGTGCACCGCGAGGCTCTTCGGCGCTGCGTGCGTGAAGCACACCAGCCGCGGCCGCCAGGCCGTTCCCAGCAGCACCTGCAGCACGCGGCAGGTCACGCCGACGACGAGCTCGGTCGCCTGGCGCAGCGGCCCGCCGGCGTCGGACATCAGCTCGGTGCGGATCGCGACCAGCCCGCCGTGTTCGCCGACCTCGATCGCGATCGCCTCGTTGTGGACGTGGATGTGGTGCACCAGCGTCTCGAGCGCGCGGCGCAGCGTCGGTTCGTCGCGCACCAGCAGCGCGAGCGGACCGAGGTTCGAGAGCCGGCGCGACTCGGCAAGCAGCAGGCCGAAAGCCGGTTCGCCCCCTTCGGCCGCGGCGGCCTCGAGCAGCCGCCCGACGCGGTGCGCGGGCACCTTCAGGTCGGGCTCGCTCAGGCATCGCGCCGGCAGGCCGGCGCGGACCAGCAGCGCGCGCGCATCGAGCCTGCACGCGGAGGCGAGCTCGGCGAAGTGCGTCAGCGCGGCGCTGCGGACGAGGGCGGTCATGGTCTCGGCGGCCTGTCCCGAGATGTTAATTCGATGTCCCGAAACGTCAATCTCGCAAATCCTTGATGCCGAACAATGCCGACATCGAACGAAGCTTGATCTCCGGACTTGACATGACCGAGCCCATTGCACCTACAGCGACCCCGACTTGCGACCGCCTGCGCGCCGCCGGCGAATGGAACCCGAACTGGGAGCCGTTCTACGAGCTCGATCCGGGCTGGACCGAGGCCTTCATGGCGATGGGTCTGAAGCCCATGCTCGCCGGCGTGCTCGACGCCAAGGTGATCGAGTTCATTGCCATCGCCGTCGATGCGTCGTGCACCCACCTGTACGCGCCCGGCGTGCGGCGCCACATCCGCAAGGCGCTTGCGCTCGGCGCCACGCAGCAAGAGATCGCCGCCGTGCTGCAGCTCACGAGCGTGCTCGGCATCCACACGATGAGCCTGGCCGCGCCGATCCTGCACGAAGAACTCGCCGCGCGCGCGGCAGCCACGCCGCAACCCTGAACCACCCACCTCAAGGAGACCACCATGCAATTCCAGGACGATTCCCTTCTCCCCGAGAACCAGCAACCGCTCGTGATCCAGGTCGCGCCCTACGGCCCCGAGTTCCTGCCCGGCGATTCGAGCGACATTCCGCTGACGATGGCCGAGCAGGTGCAAAAGGCGGTCGACTGCTGGAACGCCGGCGCGACGGTGCTGCACGTGCATTGCCGCGAGGCCGACGGCAAGGGCAGCAAGCGCCTGTCGATGTTCAACGAGATGCTGGCGCGCCTGCGCGACGCGGTGCCCGAGATGCTGCTGCAGGTCGGCGGCTCGATCTCGTTCGCCCCCGAGAGCGACGGCGCGCAGGCCAGGTGGCTGAACGACGACACGCGCCACATGCTGGCCGAGCTGAACCCGAAGCCCGACCAGGTGACGATCGCGATCAACACCAACCAGATGAACATCTGCGAGCTGCTCGCCGCCGACGACGTTGCCGGCACCTCGCTCGCGCAGCCGGCGCTGCAGGAGGCGTATCGCGAGATGACGATTCCCTCCGGCCCGGCCTTCGTCGCCGAGCACCTCCTGCGCCTGCAGGCGGCGGGCATCCAGCCGCACTTCATGCTGGGCGACGTCGGCCAGCTCGAGACCGTCGAGCGGCTCGTCCGCCGCGGCGTCTATACCGGCCCGCTGGTGCTCAACTGGGTCGCGATCGGCGGCGGCGCCGACGGCCCGAACCCGCGCAACCTGATGGAGTTCATCAACCGTTGTCCCGAGAATGCGGTGCTGACGATCGAGTCGATCATGCGCAACGTGCTGCCGCTTTCCACGATGGCGATCGCGATGGGCCTGCACGTGCGCGTCGGCATCGAGGACAACCTGTGGGGCAAGAAGGGCGAGCGCATGACGAGCGTGCAGCAGGTCGAGCAGATGGTGCGCATCTCGCGCGAGCTGCATCGCGAAGTCGCGAGCGGTGCGCAGGCGAAAGCGATCTACCGCATCGGCGAGCACTACGCCTCGGCCGACGAGACGCTGGAAAGACTCGGCTGGGCTCCCAACCGCCAGCCCGGCACGCGCGGCGCGACGCTGCGCCGAGTGGCCTGAAGTGCTTCGCGGCGGCCGACGGCCGCCGCGCCGCAAGCCAACCAGGAGACATTCATGGGCTGGAAGAACAAACCCGGGGCCGTGCTGATCGCACTGCTCGTCGTTCACGTGGTCGCGCACATCGACCGCAACATGCTGCTGGGCTTTTCGCCGCAGATCACCCAGGACCTGGCGCTCAGCAACGCGCAGTACGGCTTCCTGGCCGGGGCGGTGTGGGTGCTGAGCTTCGGCTTCATGGCCGTCTTCCTCGGCAGCCTGGCCGACCGCTTCAGCCGCACCCGGGTCATCGCCGCCGGCATCCTGATCTGGAGCATCTGCACCGCGGCGTCAGGCTCGGCGCAGAACTTCGGCCAGCTCGTCATCGCGCGCTTCCTGGTGGCGTCGGGCGAAGCGGCGCTCGTTCCCGCTGCGGTGTCGATCCTGGTCGAGCTGTTCAAGGCGAAGCGCTCGGGCACTGCGGTGGGCGTGTTCTTCATGGGCATTCCGATCGGCCTCGGACTGGCCTTCGTGCTTGCCGGCACGGTCGGTTCGACCTTGGGCTGGCGCGGCACATTCCATGTGCTCGGTGCCATCGGCGTGGCGATCGGCTTGGCCGCCCTGCTGCTGAAGGACGACCGCAGCGAACAGACCGAAGCGCAACGCGGCGCACCTTTCGGGCAGCAGCTGCGCAACGTCGCCGGCCTGCTGCGCGGCAACATGACGGTGCGCAACACCGTCGTCGGCTTCGTGCTCGTGCACATGGCCTTCGTCGGCGTCGCCTTCGCGCAGCTGTGGCTGGTGCGCGAACGCGGCCTGGACGCCGCGTCGATGGCGCAGAGAATCGGCCTGGTGGGCATCGTCGCGGGCATGGCCGGATCGCTCGTCGGCGGCGTGCTCGCCGACCGCCTCGCGCAGCGCCTGCCCGGCGGCCATGCCGGCTTCGTCGTGCTGCTGATCCTGATCTTCGGGCCGCTGATGGTGGCGTATCGCTTCGCCGAGCCGGGCTCGCCGCTGTTCTACGCCGGCATGTGCGCGGGCTTCTTCCTGCCGCTGGCCACCTACGGACCGTCGCTGGCGCTGGTCCAGGGGCTCACGCCCGACGCCATGCGCTCGACGATCACCGGCGTGACGATGCTCTTGATCAATGTCTTCGCGATCGCCATCGGCAATCTCGTCGTCGGCGCCATGAGCGACCGCCTGGCCGCCGCCGGCGCTGGCCACGCGCTGACCTATGTGCTGCTGGCCACCGACATCCTGGTCATCGCCGCTGCCTTGTTCTACGCCCAGGCCGCACGCGGGCCGCGCGTCGCGGCGGTGCTCAAGGGCGTGATGGCGCATTGAAGGCCGGCGCGATCACGGCTTCCTGGGCAGGACCTCGCCGGCCAAGCCGCAGGCCGCACCCCGCGCATCGCGATGCCGCCATTGCCCCGGCGGCACCCCTGCCCGGCGCCGGAAGGCGCGCGTGAAGGCGCTGGCCCCCGCGTAGCCCAGCGTGTCGGCGATGTCGTCGAGCGCCAGCGCGGTCGAGTCGAGCAACTCGCAGCCGGCCTCGAAGCGCACGTCCTCGAGTACGTCGCGAAAGGTCGTGCCCAGCGCCTGCAGACGGCGGTTCAGCGTGCGGCGGTGCATGGCCAGCATCTCGGCCACGGCGTCGCCCGAGGCGACCCGGTTGACCAGCAGCACGCGCAGCGAACGGCGCAGCTGGTCGATCAGCTCGGGCTGAACCTCCGCATTCGCCTGCGCTTCCAGCCGGCGCCGTTCGGCGGGGTCGGCGCCGGCCACCGGCCGGTCGAGCCAGTTGCTGGGATAGCGCAACGCGTTGCGTTCGGCGTTGAAGCGCACCGCGCAGCGGAACAGACCGCGGTACGGGCTCGCATCGGCGGGCGCGGCGTGCGCCAGCAGCACTTCGCCCGGCACCCAGCCCGGCCCGCACAGCTCGCGCAGGCAGCAGAGCTGGGACGCCAGCGCGGCATCGTAGATCTGGCGCGCACCGACGACGCCACGCTTATAGATCGCGTAGCCGCTTTCGGCGACGGCGCCGTGGTCGCGCACGAAGACCACGCCTCCCTGGCTGTTGAGGTGG
>JBDHSE010000052.1:0-12276 GCA_039807955.1 Ideonella sp.
GTCGTGACCTCGCCCCAGACGCGGTCGATCTTCTCGAAGCCGGTGCGCAGCCGGTCGCGCACGAGGTGGATCAGCCAGGCGATGAACGGCAGCGGCAAGAGCGTGACGAGTGCGAGCGACGGGTCGATCGAAAAGAGGATCACCGCCGTCATCACGATCATCAGCACGTCGGTCGCGAAGTCGAGCGCGTGCAGCGAGAGATAGACGCTGATGCGGTCGGTCTCGCTGCCGATGCGCGCGATCAGGTCGCCGGTGCGCTTGGAGCCGAAATAGTCCAGGCTCAGGTGCAGCAGGTGCTCGAAGGTCGCGGTGCGCAGGTCGGCGGCGATGCGCTCGCTCACCAGCGCGAGCAGCCAGGTCTTGACCCAGCCCAGCGCCCACGCCACGAGCGCCGACGCCAGCAGGCCGCCGAGCAGCAGCGCGACCAGCATCGGATCGATCGTCTTGCCGCTCTGGAACGGGATCAGCACATCGTCCATCAGCGGGATCGTGAGGTAGGGCGGCACGAGCGACGCCGCGGTCGCGATCAGCGTCAGCGCAAAGCCGCCGGCCAGCATCCGGCGGTAGGGATGGGCGAAGCGCCACAGCCGCAGCAGGACCCAGGTCGACGGGCGCTCGACCGGTTCGGCGGCGAAGTCGGCCTCGGGCGGCGCGGCGTCGTCGGGCGTATCCGGGTCGGCGCGCCGGTGCTGAACACGCTCGAAGGCCTGCACCAGCGCCAGCGCGTCCGGGTTGGCGCCGAGCGTCAGCCGCCAGTGGGCGAGCCGGCGCGTGCCGTCGTGCAGCGAGAGCCGGGCCAGGCCCCCGCTGTCGCTGTGCTGCAGATGCAGTTCGGGCTGCAGCGGCCACGACCGCCAGCCGTCGGTGCCGGCTTCGCGCACCAGCAGCCGGCGGTCGGTGAGCTGCAGCTCGCCGTCGGCGAAGCGGCCGTCGGCGGCCAGGTCGAGTGCCATGCGCGCCTCGACGGACTCGCCTGGCTCCAGGGTCGGGTGGGCGGGCAGGGCGGTGGTCATCGCGCGGTTCGGGGGCGGCAGATTGTCGCGCACCGCCTGCAAGTCAACGCGCGGCGGTCCGGCGGCGTTAACGCTCGGCGTGCGCCCCGCGCTGCTGCGGGCCTGGACGCAAATTTCCTGCCGCCCGTCCCGAACCGCAATCAACGACCTGACCCGCGATGAACCTCGGCACATCCGGTGTGGCAACTCATTTGCCCTCACCCCGGCCCTCTCCCGCTCGCGGGAGAGGGAGACGCTCCCCCGGCAACGTGGGAGAGGGTCGGTGTGAGGGGGCAGGCGCAGCGCGACTGCCGAGCTTGCTCGCCGATCAGGACCACCGATGACCGTCTTCGACGACATCCGCCTGCTGCGCGTGACCTTCCTGCGCGGCCCGAACCTGTGGACCTACCGCTCCGCGCTCGAGACCTGGCTGGACCTGGGTTTGCTCGAGGACTGGCCGTCCGATCGCCTGCCGGGTTTCGTCGACCGCCTGTGCGGCGCGCTGCCGACGCTGCCCGAGCACCACTGCGGCGTCGGCGAGGCGGGCGGCTTCGGCCAGCGGCTGCGCGAGGGCACCTGGCTCGGCCACGTGCTCGAGCATGTCGTCATCGAGCTGCTCAACCTGGCCGGCATGCCGACCGGCTTCGGCCAGACGCGCGGCACCTCGCAGCGCGGGGTCTACCGGATGGTGTTTCGCGCTCGCGACGAGGTCGTCGCGCGCGCCGCGCTGACCCAGGGCCATCGTCTGCTGATGGGCGTCGTCAACGGTCGCGCGGTCGACGTCGAGGCCGCCGTCGCCGCGGTGCGCGAGGCGATCGACGACGCCTACCTCGGCCCGAGCACGGCGCACATCGTCGCCTGCGCCACCGAGCGCGGCATCCCGCACCTGAGGCTGAACGACGGTAACCTCGTCCAGCTCGGCCACGGCCGGCGCCAGCACCGCATCTGGACGGCTGAGACCGACCGTACGAGCGCCA
The DNA here is from genome assembly GCA_039807955.1 of Ideonella sp. Taxonomy (GTDB): domain Bacteria; phylum Pseudomonadota; class Gammaproteobacteria; order Burkholderiales; family Burkholderiaceae_C; genus CAIKUF01. Next base: position 1,970 of record JBDHSE010000052.1, read on the forward strand.
TCGCGCAGGCGATCGCCGGCGACAAGGACCTGACCAAGCGGCTGCTGGCCGAGGTCGGCGTGCCGGTGCCCGAAGGCCGCGTCGCGGCCTCGCCCGGCGCGGCCTGGGAGATCGCCGAAGACATCGGGCTGCCGGTCGTCGTCAAGCCGGCGGACGGCAATCACGGCCGCGGTGTGACGCTCGACCTGCGCACGCGCGAGCAGGTCGAGGCGGCCTGGGCGGTCGCCGAGCGCCACGGCAGCGAGGTGCTCGTCGAGCGTTACGTGCTTGGCGACGAACATCGGCTGCTGGTGGTCGCGGGAGAAGTCGTCGCCGCCGCGCGCGGCGAATCGGCCTGGGTCGAAGGCGACGGCCGCAGCACGGTGCGCGCGCTCGTCGACGCGCAGATCAACAACGACCCGCGGCGCGGCGACACCGAAGATCACCCGCTCGCCCGGCTGCGCGTGGACACCGACGGCGTGATCCGCCAGGACCTGGCACGCCAGGGGCTCGATCCCGACAGCGTGCCGGCGGCCGGCCGCCGGGTGCTGATCCAGCGCAACGGCAACGTCGCGATCGACTGCACCGATGAGGTTCATCCCGAGCTGGCGCGGGTCGTCGAACTCGCGGCGCGCACCGTCGGGCTCGACATCGCGGGCGTCGATCTGGTCGCCGAAGACATCGGCCGGCCGCTCGCCGAGCAGGGCGGCGCGATCGTCGAGGTGAACGCCGGGCCGGGGCTGCTCGCGCACCTGAAGCCGGCGGTCGGCCATCCGCGGCCGGTCGGCCGGGCCATCGTCGAGCACCTGTTCCCGAAGGACGGCGAACGCGCCGACGGCCGGATTCCGATCATCGGCATCGCCGGCAGCGGCGACAGCACGGCCGTCGCGCGGCTCACCGCCTGGCTGCTGCAACTGGCCGGCCATGCGGTCGGCCTCGCCTGCCGCGACGGCCTTTTTCTTGCCGGCCGCCGCATCGACGACGCCGACGCCTGCGACAGCCAGGTCGCGCAGCGCCTGCTGATCAGCCGCGAGGTCGATTGCGCGGTGTTCGAGAACGGCGCCGCGACCATCCTCGACCAGGGGCTCGCCTACGACCGCTGCAGCATCGGCGTCGTCACCGACCTCGGCGGTGCCGAGGCGCTTGCACGGCACGACATCCAGGAAGCGTCGCAGCTGCCGCGCGTGCTGCGCACGCAGATCGACGTCGTGCTCGCCGACGGCGCCGCCGTGCTCGACGCCGACGACCCGCTGGTCGCCGCGCTCGCCGAACACTGCGACGGCGAGGTGCTGCTCTACGCGACCGACCCGGCGCCGCTCGCCGCCCACCGCGCCGGCGGCGGCCGTGCGGTGCGCCACGATTCGCGCGGCCTGTGGCTGTGCGAAGGTGCGGCCGAGCGGATGCTCGCGCTGCACGGCGAGCCGTCCCTGCCGCCGCGCGTGCTGCTGCCGGCGGTCGCGGCGGCCTGGGCGCACGGCCTGCCGCCGGCGCTGCTCGCGGCCGGCATCGAGACCTTCGCCGACCACGCGACGAACTGACGTGGAACCGCAGATCAAACGGCGCGTTGGGCACCGCTCGGTGTCGCGAGGCCCCCTCACCCCAGCCCTCTCCCCGAGAGGAGAGGGAGCAGGCCAGTTGCTCTCCCCGAGGGGAGTCGGCCTGCTCCCTCTCCCGCATGCGGGAGAGGGCCGGGGTGAGGGTCAATCGCTCTGCCGCGCTGCCGCCTTCGCCGACATGCTCCGCCCGGCGCACCGATTCGTGCGTCGTGGGACGCGCTCGGCGCGGTGGAGCAACTGACACCAAGACAATGAAGATCAGCCGCATCCGAGCCCTGCGCGGCCCGAACCTGTGGACCAAGGCGACCGCGATCCAGGCCGTCGTGCACTGCGAGCCCGACGAATGCGCGATCGAATCGGGGTCGCTCCTCGAGCGGCGCCTGCGCGAGCGGCTGCCTGCCGTCGGCGTCGTGCGCACGGTCGGCAGCCGCGAACCGATTCCGCTCGCGCGCTGGCTCGAGCGGCTGACGCTGACGCTGCAGTCGCAGGCGGGCTGCGTGGTGAGCTTCAGCCACACCGCGGCGGCGCCCGAGCCGGGCGTGTTCCAGGTCGTCGTCGAGTATTCCGAGGAGAAGGTCGGCCTGCGCGCCTTCGAGCAGGCGCAGCAGCTGCTGGCCGCCGCGGCGACGGATGCCCCGTTCGATGCCGATTCGGTCGTCGCCGAGTTGCGCGCGCTCGACGAGGAGCTACGGCTCGGCCCGAGCACCGGCGCGATCGTGCAGGCGGCGCTGGTGCGCGGCATCCCGTACCGGCGCCTGACCGAAGGCAGTCTGGTGCAGTTCGGCTGGGGCTCGCGCCAGCGCCGGATCTGGGCCGCCGAGGTCGATCGCACCGGCGCGGTGGCCGAGTCGATCGCCCAGGACAAGGACCTGAGCAAGGCGCTGCTCGCCGCGGCCGGCGTGCCGGTGCCGCGCGGCCGGCCGGTGGCCGACGCCGATGAGGGCTGGGCGGTGGCGCAGCAGGTCGGGCTGCCGGTCGTCGTCAAGCCGCGCGACGGCAACCAGGGCAAGGGCGTCACCGTCAACATCCAGGACCGGGAGTATTTCGACACCGCCTACCGCGCCGCGGCCGAGATCGGCCAGGTGCTGGTCGAGCAGTTCCTGCCGGGGCACGACTTCCGGCTGCTGGTGGTCGGCGACAACCTCGTCGCGGCGGCGCGCCGCGATCCGCCGCACGTCATCGGCGACGGCCAGCACACGGTGCGCGAGCTGGTCGATGCGATCAATGCCGATCCGCGCCGCGGCGACGGCCATGCGACGGCGCTGACGAAGATCCGCATCGACGACATCGCCGAGGCGCGGCTTGCGACGCTCGGCCTGACGCCCGACAGCGTGCCGGTTGCCGGCCTGCGCGTCGTGCTGCGCAACAACGCCAACCTGAGCACCGGCGGCAGCGCGACCGACGTCACCGACGACGTCCACCCCGAGGTGGCCGCGCGCGCGGTGGCGGCGGCGCGCATGGTCGGGCTCGAGGTGTGCGGCGTCGATGTCGTCTGCGAGAGCGTCGGCCAGCCGCTCGAGGCGCAGCGCGGCGGCGTCGTCGAGGTCAACGCCGCGCCCGGGTTGCGCATGCACCTGGCGCCGAGCTTCGGCAAGCCGCGGCCGGTCGGCGAGGCGGTCGTCGAGCGGCTCTATGCGGCGGGCGACAACGGCCGCATCCCGGTCGTCGCCGTCACCGGCACGAACGGCAAGACGACCGTGACGCGGCTTGCCGCGCAGTTGCTCGCGGCGGCCGGCCACCGCGTCGGCATGACGCTGACCGACGGCGTCTGGGTCGACGGCCACCAGATCGACAGCGGCGACTGCAGCGGCCCGAAGAGCGCGCGCAAGGTGCTGATGCACCCCGACTGCGACGCCGCCGTGCTGGAGACCGCGCGCGGCGGCATCCTGCGCGAGGGGCTGGCGTTCGACCGCTGCCAGGTCGCGGTCGTCACCAATATCGGCGAAGGCGACCACCTCGGCCTGAACTTCATCACGACGGTCGAGGACCTGTCGGTGTTGAAGCGCACGATCGTCGCCAACGTCGCCGAGACCGGCTACGCCGTGCTCAACGCAGCCGACCCGCATACGCTGGCGATGGCTGCCGCCTGCCCGGGGCAGGTGATCCTGTTCGCGACCGACCCGCGGCTGCCGGCGCTCGCCGCGCACCGCGCGCTCGGCCGGCGCGTGCTGACGATCGATGGCGGCGACATCGTCGCCTACGACGGCTCGGCGCGCGCGCGCATGCCGCTCGCGGAAATCCCGCTCACGCGCGGCGGGAAGATCGGCTTCCAGGTCGAGAACGCGCTCGCCGCGGCCGGCGCGGCGTGGGGCTGCGGCGTACCGTTCGACGCCATCCGCGCCGGCCTCGCGAGCTTCGTCAACGACGCCGACACCGCGCCCGGCCGCTTCAACCTGATGGAGATCGGCGGCGCGACGGTGATCGCCGACTACGGCCACAACCCGGACGCAATGCGCGCGCTGGTGCAGGCCGTCGATGCGCTGCCGGCAGCGCGGCGCGCAGTCGTCATCAGCGCCGCCGGCGACCGCCGCGACGAGGACATCCGCGCCCAGACCCGGATCCTGGGCGCCGCGTTCGACGACGTCGTGCTCTACCAGGACGCCGCCCAGCGCGGCCGCGCCGACGGCGAGGTGCTCGCGCTGCTGCGCCAGGGACTGAAGGATGCGCCGCGCACCGCGCGCGTCGACGAACTGCATGGCGAATTCAAGGCGATCGACTTCGCGCTCGCCCGCCTGCAGCCGGGCGATCTGTGCCTGGTGCTGGTCGACCAGGTCGAGGAAGCGCTGGCGCACCTGGTGCTGCGCCAGCGGGCGGGCGCGGCGGCGTAGGGCGGCTTGATTCCCGACGCTACGCCGCGCGCAGGCGCCGTGCGACCGTGACGCATGCCAGGCCGAGAATCATGAGCGCCCAGGTCTGCGGCTCAGGAACCGCGGGAAGCGGGCCGATCCCTGTCGGCTGGGCGAGGAACAAGCCCATCAGCACCTGCGGGTCGCCGCTGAACGCTCCGCCCTTGGAGACATCCCAGCGTCCGATGATCGGAGGCTCGTAGGTGCCGTCGGGCCGCTGCGGACGGTAGCGCATCTCGACGACCTGGTAGACGAGTTGGCCGGCCACGTCGATCTCGTCTGGACTGCCATTCACCTGCAGCGATGTGAATACCGCGTCCTCGAACAGCATGGTGAAGAACGACTCGTCGGAAGGGCCGCCGCTTCGCACCGTGTCCATCTGGACGTTGGCGAAGTGCTCGCCGCTGGCGACCGCGACGAAGATGTATGGTGTGCTCTTGTCGACCTTCTGGGTCCAGCCGAACGGCATGAACTGCGCGCTGCCGCCGTTGGCGACGCCCCAGGAAAAGCTGTCGACATCGATCCACTTTTCGTGGCCCCTGGCGGTCGATTCACCATCGATGCCGTCAACCTTCACGTAGTAGTCGAGCGTGCTCGCGTGTGCCTGCATCCACAGCGCGGCGCTCGCAAGCACCACGATCTGCATCAGTCTCTTCATGGCAGCTCCTTTCGGTTGCACGAATGCGGCGCGACGTTGCGCCGAAAGTGTTGTAGCGCTGTCTCGCGGACGGGACAACTCACCTGACTCCTGGGTCGAAGGCGACGGTTGCGCAGCCGGATCGGCCGCAGCGGAAGTCGCGCGGCTACTTCAGCGTGCCGGCGTCTGCGTCGCGCGCGGCGGCGTATTCAGCGCCGCACGAGCGGCCTCGAGTAGCCGGGACGGCGCAGTCTGCGTGCGAACTGCGCATGTGCTTCAATCGTGCAGGGAGAACAAATTGGGCCGCACAGGAACACGCCGAGCGGTTCTGCGACTTGAATCTGATCACCACGAGTACGATGCGCAGGGACTCTTCGAGGAGCGATCCATGGGCACTCGAGTACCGAACGACACTGCCGAGTCCAAGAAGGCGGTGTTTCGCCGGTTGGTCGACATCTATGCAACTGGCAACCTCTCCGCGTTGGACGAGGTGATTGCTCCCAACTATGTCGGTCACGCGTCTGCCGGTGACCGCGATCTCGAAGGGTTCCGACAGAGCATCCTGTACTTCCACGAGCTCTTCGTCTACGACGAGGACTCGTTTCAAGTCGACGACCAGTTTGTGGAGGGCGAGAAGGTCGCCACGCGCATGACGGCGCACGTCAAGGTGCGCGCAACCGGAGAACCGATCACGCTCATCGGCATCAATCTCGCGCGAATTGTGAACGGCAAGATCGTCGAAGAATGGAACACCTGGGAGCAGCTTCAGCCGCCGGCAGTGCCACGGCAACAGTGAGGTCTGAACTCTGCGTTGTTTCGCTGGGGAGGTTTTCGCAGCGCGCGTAACCGTTTGGAGCAATGGGCGCCATCGGCGCTTCGTGCCTCGGCGGCGGCTCGAGGCGAATCTCAGGCCGGCGGTGCTCGCCGCCGCTTCGGCCGCACTTCGACATGCTTCCAGCGCCGGTGCACCCAGTACCACTGCTCCGGGTGGCACACGACGAGCTTTTCGAGCGCGGCGTTGTAGGCGCGGGTGTTGAGGCGGATCGCCTCGGTCGTGCTGTCGTGCTCGATCGGGGCGAGCGGCGGCTCGAAGCGCAGCACGTGGCGGCCGTCGGGTTCGCGCCAGCTCGACGCCGGCAGCACCGGCGCGCCGGTCGACAGCGCGATGATCGCGAGGCTCTTGAAGGTCCACGCCGGGTGGCCGAGGAAGTCGACGGCGATGCCGTCGGGCGGGCCGGCGTGCTGGTCGAACGGCAGCACGACGGCGTCGCCGCGGGCGAGGCTTGCGAGCATCGCGTCGAGCGAGTCGCGCTTGGAGAAGACGCCGAAGCCGGCCGCCTCGAAGCGGCGCGTGACGAGCCGGTCGAGCCACGCCGGTTTGATCGGGCGGCGAACGAAATGAAAGCGCCCGCGCATCTCGGGGAACTGCGCGATGCCGGCCGTCGTCGAGACCTCCCAGTTGCCGAAGTGGCCGGTCAGGATCAGGATGCCCTTGCGCTGGTCGCGCGCGGCGATGAAGTTGTCGAGCCCCTCGACGCGCACCAGCGCGAGTTTCTTCGCCGGGCTCAGCCAGCGAAAGCGGATGAACTCGCCGAGCAGACGCCACAGGTGGCCGTAGTGCGCGGCGGCCAGGCGCGCGATCTCGGTTTCATCGGTGTAGTTGCCGAAGACGCGCCGCAGATTGCCCATCACGATCTCGCCGCGCAGCGGCATGAAGCGCTGGAAGAAGCGCCCGGCGAGCGACGGCTCGGCGCGGGCCGGCACCGCGAGGGCGACGGCCGACGCCGTCGTGCGGTCGTGCGTCAGCGAGAGTTCGATGCGCGCGATGCGGTTCAGGCCCAACTGGTACTGCGCCGCCGCGTTGCAGACGAGCTGCGGTGCGCCGTAGGCGTCGCGCTCGACCGAGAAGTCGGTCGCCTCGACCTGGCCGAGCGCGGCGCCGCGCGGGAAGAGTTTCAGACACGCCTCCTTCGCCGCGAAACGCGCCGCCAGGCTCGCCGCGCGGCCGGGGCCTTCGCCGGCGTCGGCGAGTTCGCGCGCCGAAAAGAAGTTCGCGAGGCCATCGGCCGGCGTTTCGGCGAGCAGGCGCTCGATGCGCGCGATCGCTACGCTGTCGATGCCGCAGCGCTCGGCGGCCGGGGCGGCGTTGCTCAAGCGCGGACCCTGCAACGCGCGCACGCTCGGGCGCCTTCGGCAGGCTGGCCGCGATGAGGGTATCGTTGCAGCCTTTCACATACCAACGGAGCAGACTTCATGGGCATCATCGGAACGATCGTCGTCGGCCTGATCGTCGGCGCGCTGGCGCGCTGGATCATGCCGGGCGAGCAGAAGATGGGCTGGATCCTGACGATTGTGCTCGGCATTGTCGGCTCGGTCGTCGCCGGCTACGTCGGCCGCATGCTCGGCTGGTACGAGCCGGGCCAGGGCGCGGGCTGGATCGCTTCGGTCGTCGGCGCGGTCGTCGTGTTGTTCGTCGTGCAGAAGCTGCGCGCGAGCAAGTAGGCGCCGCTGCGGTGCCGAGTCGCGGGCCGGTTCACGCCACCGTCGCGCAATGATCTGCGACGCCAGAGGCCTTGCGCTCGCGGGCGCGACACGCGAGGCGGCGCAGCGCTTCGACGAGGCGGTCGCTGCCTTCAACCTCTATCGCGGTGATCCGCTCGCCGCGCTCGATGCGGCGCTGGCGCTCGCGCCGCGCTTCGCCCTGGCGGCGCTGTTCAAGGTGGAGTTGCTCGCCGTCGCGACCGAGCCTGGGGCGTCGCAGGCGGCGCGTGAACTGCTCGCGGCCGTCGACGGCTGGCCGCTCGACGCGCGCGAGCGCTCGCACCGCGAGGCGGCGCGGCTCATCCTCGCCGGCAAATGGTCGGCCGCGGCGCTGCAGCTCGATCGCCACCACATCGACCATCCACACGATCTGGTCGCGCTGCAGGTCGGCCACCTCGTCGACTTCTTTCGCGGCAACGCGCGCAGCCTGCGCGACCGTGTCGCGCGCACGCTGCCGCAGTGGCCGGCCGACATGCCGGGGCGCGGCATCGTGCTGGGCATGCTCGCCTTCGGGCTCGAGGAAAGCGGCGACTACGCGCAGGCCGAGGACGCCGGCCGTGCCGCGCTGCAGGAAGAGCCGCTCGACTGCTGGGCCCACCATGCGGTGGCGCACGTGATGGAGATGCAGGCGCGCCATCAGGACGGCGTCGGTTGGGCCCGAACGCGCGAGGCGCACTGGGCGGCGGCCGGCAACTTCTTCCAGGTCCACAACTGGTGGCATCTGGCGCTGTGCCATCTGGAACTCGGCGAGGCGGAATCGGCGCTCGCGCTCTACGACGGGCCGATCCGCGGCACGCGCAGCGCCGTCGCGGTCGACATGGTCGACGCATCGGCGCTGCTGTGGCGCCTGCAACTGGCCGGCCATGACGTCGGCGATCGCTGGCAGGAGCTGGCGACCGCGTGGGACGCGCACGCCGACGGCATGAGCTACGCCTTCAACGACTGGCACGCGGCGATGGCCTGGCTCGGCGCCGGCCGCGACGCCGATGTGCAGCGCCTCGAAACCTCGCTGCGTGCCGCCGGGCACGGCGGCGAGGCGGCACGCTGGGCGGCCGAGACCGGCGCCGATCTGGTCGCCGGTTTCGCCGCCTTTCAGCAGCGCCGCTGGGACGATGCGATCGAACGCCTGTGGCGCGCGCGGCCGATCGCGAACCGCTTTGGCGGCAGCCACGCGCAGCGCGACATCATCGACCTGACCCTGACCGAAGCGGCACTGCGCGGCGGGCGGCGCGCGGCGGCCGAGGCGCTGGCGCGCGAACGGCTGGCGCTGCGTCCGCACAGCGGCCTGAACCAGGCGTTTCTGCGCCGCGCGCTCGCGCCTGCGCCGCAGCCGGCGCCCGCGGCCTGACGGCGCGACTGGCGGAAGCTCTATCCGGCGCGGACGATCAGCGCCGCATCGGTGCCGGCGAAGCCGCGGCAGATGACGAGCGCGGTGTCGCTGCGCGGCGTCTGCGCTTCGCGCGAGACGGCGACGCCGGCGCATTGCGGATCGAGCGTCTCGAACATCGCGGTGCCGGGCACGGTGCGTTGTCGCAGCGCCTCGATCGCAAGCACCGCGTCGAGGATGCCGGCGCCGGCGATCAGGTGGCCGAAGGCCCACTTGAACGCCGCGACCGGCGGCATCGCGGCGCCGAACACGTGGCGCAGTGCGGCGGCTTCCGATCGGTCCGACGCCGGCGTGCCGTTGCCGTGGGCGACGATCATGCCGATGTCGGCTGGCGCGAGTCGGGCCGATGCGAGCGCGGCGTCGATCGCGCGTACGACGCCATCGCCGTCGTCGCTGATCGCGAGCAGCCCTTCGGCCTCGCACGCCGCGCCGCCGCCGAGTACTTCGCCGAGCACCGGCGCGCCGCGCGCCGCGGCCGAAGCCTCGGTCTCGAGAACGAGCGCCGCCGCGCCTTCGCCGAACTGGCTGCCGTCGTGGCGGGCGTCGAACGGCCGCAGCGCGTCGCGCGCGACGAGGCCGACGCGCTCGTAGTACAGCATCATCTGCGGCTCGATCGGCGCGTCGTGGCCGACGGCGGCGGCGCGGTCGCACTCGCCGTTGCGCAGCGCCTCCAGCGCCTCGATCGCCGCGAGCAGGCCGCCGATGCTGTGGTTCGTGATGCAGGCGTTCGGGCCCTTCAGGCCGTGGCGGATGCCGATGTGGCCGAGCACGTTGTTCGGCAGCGTGCGCAAGAGCCACATCGGGTTGACGGTGTCGAGCAGCTTTTCGCCGAACGCTTTCAGTTCGCCTTTGGCCTCGGTCAAGAGCGGCAGGTAGTCGTACTGGTTCTGGTAGTTGCCGCCGCCCGAGCCGACGTAGACGCCGCTGCGGTCGCTGAAGGTCGCGGCGGCCGGCTCGTCCAGCGTCGCACGGTGCTCGAGCAGGCCCGATGCTTCGATCGCGCGCCCTGCGGCGTAGAGGCCGAAGAGGTCGGTGCGCCGGATCAGCTTGTGCAGCTTGCGGTCCTCGACGAGGGCGCGCGGGTTGAAGTTCGGCACCTCGCCCGCATTGCGCACCGGCCAGCCGGTCGTGTCCCACTGCGTAACGGGGCCGATCGCGCTGCGGCCTTCGACGACGGTGGCGAGGATCTCGGCGGGCGACATGCCGGCGGCGCAGACGGCGCCGCTGCCGGTGACGACGATGCGCGTCATGGCCGCTCTCCGATCCGAGCGTCGGTCTCGTCCGGATGGCGCAGCACGACGCAGCTGTTCGAGCCGCCGAAGCCGAACGAATTCGACATCGCCATCCGCACCCGCTGGCGC
>JBDHSE010000053.1:0-12205 GCA_039807955.1 Ideonella sp.
AGATCTGCGCCGACCTGGCCGCCGTGCGGGCCGGCGGCACGCCGACGGCGGCGCCGCCCTCTACGACCGCGCCTGAGCGCCTGAACGAGCGCGCCACGCGAGAGGTGCTGCGCGACGGTGGCGAGGTGCTGGGGCCTGCGCGGCCGCGCCGCGAGAACCGCCAGCCGAAGCTGGGGCGAGACATCCCGGCCAGCGGCTACGGCCTGGTTCGCCGCCAGGGCGAGGCGATGCTGGCGTCAGTCTGCCAACGCCATGAAACTGGGGGCAACTTGGGGGCACATGAGTAGAATGCCTTCGAGCATCTTCAAGCCTCCATGCGCATTGACAGCGATCTTCTGGCCGACGCTCCGCCGCCAGCCGATGCCCCTCGCAGGCGCAAATCGGGCGCTGCCGGCGCAGCACCCGAAACCACGATCGCGGCCCGCTGACGCGATGCAACTCAACACCTCGGAGAGTCGCGCACTCGCCAGCCTCTTCGGGCTGCTCGCCGAAGACATGGCCGAACACGAGGTGCGCGAGCGCGTCGGCCGCGCACTGCTCGACCTGCTGCGCGCCGACTACTACGCCTCGTTCGTCTGGGACGACGACCAGCGCCGTTTCGGCGGCTGCGTCACGATCAACATGAACCCGGCGACGCTGCGCAGCTACGACGAGTACTTCCAGTTCAACGACCCGATCACCTTCGAACTGCAGGCGCGGCGCGTGCCGACGCTCGTCACCCAGGTGATGCCGCAGCGCGAGCTGATGCGCACCGAGTTCTACAACGACTTTCTCGCCCGCGACGGCCTGCACTGGGGCGTGAACCTCTACAGCTACTGCGGTGGCCGCAACATCGGCGACATGCGCATCTGGCGCGGCCGGCGGCGCGACAACTTCGACGCCTGCACGCTCGAGCTGCTGCGCCTGGTCGAGCCCGCGTTCACCGCCGCGCTGCAGCGCGCCGCGCTGCGCCGGCGGCGCGGGGCAGTGGACGATGATCACCTGAACGCCCTCTCGCCGCGCGAACTGTCGGTCGCCCGCATGGTCGGCGCCGGGCTGACTGACAAGCAGATCGCGCGACAACTCGGCGTCGAACTGTGCACCGTGCGCACCTACCTGATGCGCTGTTGCGACAAGCTCCAGGTGCAGCGCCGCAGCGCCCTCGCCGCGGCGGTCGCGCGCCGCGGCGCGAGCTGAGCCTCAGCGTTTCGGCGCCGGCAGCCGGCCGAACACCTCTTCGAGCGCGAGGCCGATCGCGATCAGCTTGCGGTCGCTCCCCGCCGGGCCGTCGAGTTCGAGCCCGACCGGCAGCTTGCTGCTCGCGCCGAGCGCGATCGGGATCTGCAACCCCGGAATGCCGGCGTTGCTGCCGGGGTCGGTGTTCTGGATGTAGGCGACGAAGTTCGCGAGGCTGCTCGATTCGGGGTTGGCGGCGATCGCCACCTTGGGCACCGTCGGGAAGACGAGCGCGTCGAGCTTGTGTTTGACGAACGTCTCCTTGTAGAGCTTTTGCAGCGCCGGGCGCGCGGTCTTCATCGCCGCTTCGTACGCCGGCCTGGCGTCGACGACGGTGTTGTCCGGCCCGGGTAGCTTGCGCGGGATGACGAAGGCATCGTAGGTCGCCTTGACGTCGGGGCTCGAGATCTGCTTGGCGAGGTCTGCGATCGTGATGCCGGTGCCGGTCGTCGCGAGGAACTTCACCATGTCGTCGTAGGCCTCGTAGAGCGCGACCGGAAAGCCGATCGCGCCATTGAGGTCGGCGAGCCTGGGCATCTCGACGTCGACGATCGTCACGCCCGCGGCCTTCATCTTCGCCACGGCGTCGTCGTACGCCGCCTGGGTGTCGGGGTCGAGGTTGGCGAGCATCGAAGGCGTCACGCCCAGGCGCAGCTTGTGCAGGTCGGCCGCCTTGATGGGCCCGCCGCCGGCGATCACGCGGTCGAGCAGCGCGACGTCGGCCATCGCGACCGCCATCGGCCCGGCCGTGTCGCGGGTGTGCGAGATCGGCGCGATGCCTTTATGCGGGTAGCGGCCGACCGTCGGGCGCAGCGCCGCGCAGCCGTTGAGCGCGCAGGGAATGCGAACCGAACCGCCGGTGTCGGTGCCGACGGCGACACTCACGATGCGCGCGCCGAGCGCCGCGCCGTTGCCCGAAGACGAACCGCCGGCGATCTTCGTCGCGTCGTACGCATTGCGCACGCCGGGCTCGGCGCCGGTCTTGAACGCGGTGTTGTAGCCGGAGATGCCGAACGCCAGCTCGTGCATGTTGGTCTTGCCGAGCACGATCGCGCCCGCCGCGCGCAGCTTGGCGGCGACCGGCGCGTCGGACTTGGGCACGTAGTCCGTCAGCGCCGGCGTGCCTGCGGTCGCCGGCAGCCCGGCGACGCCGATGTTGTCCTTGACGACGACCGGCACACCTTCGAGCGGCTTGCACTTGGCGCCGCGCTTGCGCGCGGCATCGACCGCCTTCGCGGCCTTCATCGCGCCGGCCTCGTCGAGCGTGATTAAGGCGTTCAGGTCGGGGCGGGCCTTGGCGCGTTCGATCGCGGCGCTCACCAGCGCCTCGCTCGTCAGCTTGCCGGCACAGATGTCGGCCGCCGCCTGCGCGGCGGTCAAGGTGTCGAGGTCCGGCGCGGCGTGCACCGAAAGCGACAGGGCCGCAGCCGCGGCGAGCAGCGAGGGTCGCAGGATGGGCATGGCATGTCTCCGTCGATGTGCGGGCCGGCTCGAGTACCTGCCCTGGCGCCGGATTGTGGTCAGGCCGCGCGCGCCTGGCTGTCCTCATTTGCGTGGACAGCGCGCCGCGATAGAAGGCCGAGAGTTCATCCCGGTCGATCGCGCCCGCGAAGCCGCATCCTGCGTCGCGGCATCGGCAGCCCGCCTTGGACGCCGGCACGTCCGCCGGCGTCGTCCAAGCCGGCTATTGCAGCGACGGCGCGGGTCCCATCTGCAGGTGCGAGACGATCGCTCGCGCGTCGTGGCGCAGCGTCCGCAGCCATCCGCCGAGACGGCGTGCCGGGCTCGCCGGCGCAACCTCGACTTGCAACTGCGACTTGCCAAGCGCTTCGATCACGGTGTGCGCCGCGTGCAAGGCGTGCTCCTCGCCGGCACCGAGCACGGTGTCTTCGATGTCGCCATCCTCGGTCAGCCAAACCGCGCCGTCGAGCACCCGCACCCGGCCTCGGTCGCAGTCGAGGATCAGCACCTGCGCGCGATCGAGGGCGATCGTCGTGGCGGTTTCCAGTGCATTGCTCATTCCAGGCTCCATTCACACTGCGCATCGATGCGTGCTCAGTGACGTCATTGGATTCCTCAACGCGCATTGGGACAAACGAAAAGATCGCAGTTGATGAATGCAATTAATGAATGTATGGTCGGGGCATGACGAAGCCTGCGAGAAGCGCCAGACGCCGCCAACGCCCAATCGGCCTCGCTGCGCTGCGCGGCTTCGAGGCGGCGGCGCGGTTGCTGTCGTTCACCGCCGCGGCGGCCGAACTCAACCTGACGCAGTCTTCGATCAGCCGCCAGATCGCGGGGCTCGAGCAGCAAGTCGGCAAGCAGCTCTTCGTTCGAAAGACGCGCGCGCTGCTGCTGAGCGCCGACGGCATCCAGTTGCTGCACGCAGTGCGTCAGGCCTTGAGCGCAATCGACAAGACGGTCGACGAGATCCGCGGCGCCGCCAACCTGCGGCGCGTGACGCTGAGCACTTATCCGTCGTTTGCATCGCTCTGGCTTGTTCCGCGGCTCGCGCAGTTCCAGCGCATGCACCCCGAGATCGAGATCAGGCTCGACGCGTCGGATCGGATCGTCGACCTGCATGCCGAGGACGTCGACGTCGCGATCCGTTGGCTGCCGATGGACAAGCTCCCCGCGAACGCGAAGCCGCTGATCGCCGACGTCGCCGCGCCCGCCCTCAGCCCGCACCTGCTTGCGGGAGCGAAGCTGCGCGATCCCGCCGCTCTCGCCCAGTGGCCGCTGCTCGAACTCGATACCCGAGTGCCGGGGGCCAACGGATTGAACTGGGCGGCCTGGTTCGAATACGCCGGCGTCGAAGCCGCGGTGCCGATGGCCGGGCGGCTCGTCTTCTCGTTCGTAGACCAGACGGTGCAGGCCGCCATTCGCGGCCAGGGGGTTGCGCTCGTGCGCTCACCGTTCCTGCAGGACTGTGTCGCGACCGGCGATCTCGTGATGCCGTTTCCGCAGATCCAGATGCCGTCAGGCTATTGCCACGCGTTGATCGTCAACCCGGCGGGCGCGCGCAAGCCGCACGTCGAAGATTTCCTCGCCTGGCTGGATGGCCAGTTCAAGCAGGCGCCTCGGCTGGCGCCGTGACCGGCGTTCGCGCCCGACCGCGAAGCGACGCCGGCACACGCCGCGCGGCCGGACCGACGGCGCAGCCCGGCGCCCGCCTCGTCACTCGAGCAGGATGCTGGCGTCGTAGGTGACCTTCACGCCGAGCTCGGCGATCTCGAGCGTCATCGTCGCCGCGAGCGCCTTGGTGCCAGGCTTGTCCTTCGCGGCGGCCTGCGCCGCCTGCTCGATCTCGCGCTGCGAGTTGACGCCGACCGTCCGCAGGAACTTGCGGATGCTGCCGTTCAATGCTTCTTCGTTCACTTGATCCACTCCAATGTGCCGGCGGCGCGAAGGCCGCCCTTCAACGCGCCGGGACGTGGCGCGCGACCCAGTCGGCGTAAGCCGCCATGTAGCGCTGCAGGAACTCGCGCGTGTCGGCCTGGGCGATTTCGCCGTTATCGTCGAACAGCTTGGCGGCGTTGCCGATGTAGGCCTCGGGCTGCGCCATCATCGGCACGTCGAGGAAGACCATCGACTGGCGAAGATGGTGGTTGGCGCCGAAGCCGCCGACCGCGCCGATCGAGACGCTGACGACGGCGCCCGGCTTGCCGCTCCACGCGCTCGTGCCGTAGGGCCGCGAGCCGCAGTCGATCGCGTTCTTCAGCACGCCGGGCACCGAGCGGTTGTACTCGGGCGTCACGAAGAGCAGCGCGTCTGCCGCCTGGACCTTGGCCTTGAACGCGACGACCGCCGGCGGCAATGCCTTCTCGAAGTCCTGGTCGAAGTGCGGCAGGTCGCGGATCTCGACGATCTCGAGGGCGAGCGTGGCCGGTGCATGGCGGGCGAGCGCCAGCGCCATCTTGCGGTTGTACGAATCCTTGCGCAGGCTGCCGACGACAACGGCGACCTTGTATGGTGCGGCCATGGTGTTCCTTTCGATGATCGGTTCGACAGTGATCGCGCCGCGATTTATGGCGGCGCGTACAGGGCGGACGCCCGGGCTCGGACGCTACCACGCAAGCGGCGAGCAGGCGCCAACGATGGCATTGGCTTGCGAGGCCGCGCGTCAGGCGTCGATCTGCACCACGGTGCGCCCTCGCGCACGGCCGGCAATGAAATCGTCGAACGCCGACTCGAGCGCGCTCAGGCCGATGGTGCGCGTGATGCGCTGCAGGTGCGCGAGCTTGAGGTCGGCGCCGAGCCGGTCCCAGAGCTGCTTGCGCAGCGGAAAGCCGATGTAACCCGAATCGACGCCGAGCAGGCAGGCGCCACGCAGGATGAAGGGGTAGACGGTGGTGTGCAGTTCGGCGCTCGCCGCGTTGCCGATGCTCGCAACCGTACCGGCCTGCTTCATCGTCGCGAGCAGCCAGTGCAGGATCGTGCCGCCGACGTTGTCGACCGCGCCCGCCCAGCGGCTGCTCTCCAGCGGCCGGGTCTTGGCGAAATCGATCGTCGAGGTCAGCAGCACGTCGGCTGCGCCGAGGCCGCGCAGATGCTCCGCCTGGTCAGCCTTGCCGGTGAGCGCGACGACCTCGTAGCCGCGGCGCGCGAGCATGTCGATCGCGAGGCCGCCGACGCCGCCGCTCGCGCCGGTGACGACGACCGGCCCCTTGTCCGGCGCCAGGCCGTTGTCTTCCATCCGCTGCACCGCGAGCGCGGCGGTGAAGCCGGCCGTGCCGAGCGCCATCGCCTCGAAGAGCGTGAGCCCGTCCGGGCGCTTCAGCACCCAGTGTGCCGGCACGCGGGCGTACGGTGCATAACCGCCATGGTGCGACACGCCGAGGTCGAAGCTCGTCGCAACCACCTCGTCGCCGGCGGCGAAGCGCGCATCATCGCTCGCGATCACCTCGCCCGCGAGGTCGATGCCGCCGATGCACGGGAAGCGGCGGATGATCTTGCCAGCGCCGGTCGCGGCGAGCGCGTCCTTGTAGTTGATGCTCGACCAGCGCACGCGGATCGTCACCTCGCCGGGGTCGAGCTGCGACGCAGCGACCGGCTGCAGCCGGCCGCGCCCGCGCCCCTCGGCGTCGCGCTCGATCAGCAGGGCTTCGAAGCTGGCGGGAATCATGTCGCCCTCCATCGGCTCGGATCGGTTCAGGCCAGGACCCAGCGCCCGCTGCTGAGCGCGCGCACGCGGCCCGCGGCCTGCAGCTCTTCGAGGTGCTGGGTGATGCTGCGCGCCTCGGCGGCGTCGATCCACAGCTCGTTGTGATCGGGCGGATAGAGCAGCCGCTGGCTCACCAGGTCGTCGAGCGTGCGCTGCCCGCGGCTGAGCATCTTCAAGAGGCGCTCGGCGCTCGCGTCGAGTCGCGCCGTGAAGGCGCCGAGCAGGGTGTCGAACTCCGCACGGTCGGTGACTACGCCCTTGTGGTGCGACGTGATCCACACCTTCGCCGGCAACTCGGCGAGCTTGGCAAGCGAGCGGCGAAAGTCGGTCAGGCTCGAGCTTCGGTCGCCGTAGTACGGGCCGAAGCCCGACAGGTCGATGTCGCCGATGAAGGCGATGCCGCCGGGTTCCACCAGCAGCGCGCAGTGCCCCGCAGTGTGCCCCGGCAGGTGAACGGCACGCACCTGCACGCCGCCCAGGTCCCAGACCGCGCCGTCGGCGTACGCCAGCGCATCGGGCCGCGGCACGTACGAGAACTGCCGCTCGATCTTGTCGCGCAGCCGCATCAGCACCGCCGGCGGATAGCCGTAGTGCCGCGCCAGCCCTTCCCAGCTGCGCGCGGCCTGCACGTCGGCCTCGTGCACGTGCAGCGGCACGCCTTGCAGCAGGTGCAAGCCGGCCATGTGATCCTCGTGCACATGGCCGAGGATGCAAAGGTTCGCCTCGGCCAGCACCTGCGGCAGCCGGTTGGCGACGAGTGGCGTGTCGAACACCGCCGTCGCCTCGCTTCCCCGCACGACGACGAGGTTGCCGTCCGGGTACTTGCCGTGCTTGTCGCCGAAGTAGACCGTCACCGGGCCGAAGGTCGCGCTGGGCGTGGACTCGTTCATGACCCGAGGATAAGCCCGTGCGCATGACTGAGGTCGCCGGCGAGGTCATACACCTGCCGGTGGTGCAAAGACCGACGACCCAGGCATCGCTGCCTGAGCCGTCGACTTGATTGGTGGGCCCTGAGCGACTCGAACGCTCGACCTGCGGATCAAGAGACCCGGAAGGCCTGGAAAGCTCCTTACGAATCAATCACTTGCGACGCTTGCCCTGTCGCTTTCCAGGCATATCCCGGCACAATCCCGTCACAGCCCTCCGCATCTTCGGCACAGTTTCGTCACACACCGCGTCGCCCACTACGAAAGCGTCATTTCGAGCTGCACCTCGCGGTAAGGCACCTCAGGCCGCAGCTTGCCGCGCTCGCCCTTGTGCAGGCGAACGAGACCATAGCGCTCCATTGTCCTGAGCGTGCGCGACAGGTTGCCGGGCGTACGGCCGGTGCTGGCTGCCAGCTCGTGCAGCGACGAGGGCTGCGTGTCTGCAATCTGCGCCAGCAGCGCGCGGTTGCGGTTCGAGAGCACCCTGGCGAAGCTTTCGGGCGATGTGAACCAGACCTTGGGGTCACCCGCCTTGGGCCGCAGCTCGCCGCGGGCAATCGCCAGCGTGCGCGCCTTCATGTCCTCATAGGAGGCAATGCCGATCTTCAACGTCTTCACGTCCAGACTCCCTGTTCCCGCAGCACCGATTCGACTTCCTTCCAGAACGCAGCCACCAACGCGCCGGCGTCGGTGTAGTCGTAGGGTCGGACCGTATGCAGCCGATGCTTGTGGTCCTTGGTTGCCGGCGTCCCGCCCCGCTTGCTGGCGACCCGATGCCCGTTGTCGAACCCGACCAGCCGCTGGCCGTCCGGGCCATGCAGGGTCAACGAGTAGTCGAGCCCATGCGGCTTGTCGTCCGTTGCCGGTACCTGGTGCACCACGAACTTCACCCAATAGCCGGCCTCATCGATCACCAGCACCTGCCCGTCGAGGTCCAGCAGGGCATGGAGCGATGGATCGCGGTTTACCATCATCAACATTATCACACGCTGATAATCATGAGGGGTCGCCAGCCCAACAACACGGCGTACGCGCACCCCGCGAGCATCAGGCTTCTGCGGCGCCAAACCCTTCCTGATCCACGAAGCGCCCGCTCTGTCTCATCAAAGGCAAGAGCACGCGGTCCGCGTAGTTGCAGCCCGTCGTGCCGGGATCACCCTGCCGTTCCTTGCCTGCTGCTTCCGGTGCATGACTGTGCCCGTCGGAGAGGAGGGCCGCCAACTTCGCATAGCCGGGCTGCCAGGCCGCGGCTTGCGCAAACACCTCGCGCAGGCTACCGAGGATCTGCATGCCGGAGAAATCCAGGTCGCCGAAGAAGCGAACCGGCAGATCGGACTTCCCGAACAGCCAGGCGTCGACCGCCTCCAGGCCTCGTACCGCCAAGGGTTCCAGCGCCAACGCGTCGGCATGCGACGCCCGCAGGTAGACACGGCAGCCGTTGCGGTGGCGCAGCCGCTTCGCGCTGCCCTTGAAGCCCGCCGCGTAGATCAGCAGACTGTGCTGCCAGTCCGCACCCCGCGCATCGGCCATGCGCTCGAAGGTCACGAGGTTCTCGACGAAGAGCGCCTCGTCGAAAGCCGGCGGGATGTCGAGCAGCAATTGGATCGGCGCCTCCCAGAACTGTCCGGGCCCGGCGCCCAGCAATCGCAACAGCTCATCGCGGCTGTCGAGCACCTTGGAGCGGCCCTGAAACACCCGCGCCGAGGCCTCGCGCAGCGGCATGGCAACCCCCGACCGGCACAGCGCCGCCAATGCCTGAAGGCTGCTCATCGCTTCCTCGGCAGGCAAAGCCGCCAACGCAGCCAGGGGACTGCGGATCAGGTATTCGAGCAGCGCCCGCTTGCGCTCGGCGCCCGGGTCCCTCCAATGTTGCTCGAGATGTGCCACCAGACGGCGCTGCCAGCTCTCGGCGAGGCGGCGGTATCCGGCCCAGTCGGCCAAGGCGTCGAAGTCGATCAGTTCGAGTTGCGGCTTGCGGTCGGCGAAGCCGGCGAAGTCGCGCTCGCGGGTCAGGATGAGGCGGACCCACCCTGTGCGCTCGATCTCGCGCAGCAACAGCTCGACGCGGCCCACTGCTTCGGCATGAACCTGGTCGTACAGCTCGGGCAGCTCGCGCCTGTCGAGCTTCAAGCGCACCGCGCGCTCGCCGCTGGAGCGCTCGGCCTTCGCCAGGAGGCTGGCCGCGATCCTCAGCAGGATCGGGTCTTGCGCCGCCAACACATCGTTCACCGTGCCCGCGGCAGCGGCCGGCTCAGTCATGGCCATCCGTGCTCGAAGGCGCCGTCTCGTCAGCGTCGTGCGCCTGGCCCTTCTGCACCGCCAGGTGCGCGAGCCGCGCAGCGTCGCGTGCTTGCGCGGCATGCTCGGCCCACAGCCTTGCCAGCGGCTCGCGCTTCAAGGTCTTCTCCTGGGCCTCGCTGACGAACAGTTCCACACCGTCTCGCGACGCCAGCACCTTCGAGAAGGTGAACTCCTTGTCGAACTCGGGCTTGACCGCGCCCGACTTCGAGGTCGGCATCGCCACCACCAGTTGCAACCCCAGGCTGCGCGACAGGAACTGCAGCACGCTGCGCGAGCGCGACTCGTCCATCTTCGAGAACGCCTCGTCCGACAGCATCAGGCGCAGCGCCGGCGCGCCCTTGCGGTCGCGGCCGAAGTGCCCCAGCGCGTGCGCCAGCACGGCAGAGCGGATGACGTAGAACGGCGTCTCCAGTTCGCCGCCCGAGCCTGTGCCCCAGGTGGACAGCTTGGTCTGTCCCACCGGGCTGTGGCGGACGATGTCGTAGCGGCGGTAGTTGCGGTAGTCGGCCAGCTCTTTGAGCGCACGCTCGGAGACGCCCTGGTCGTTGGCCAGCAGCAGGCGGCGGATCTCCTGCGCCGTCTGCCGGTGCTCGTCGGCAAGCCGCGGCGAATCGAAGATCGAGCCCGCGTCCTTGTCCAGGCTGTCGACCAGCCCTTCCATCGCCTCGAAGAACTCGAACACCTTCTGCAGCCGCGGCACCCAGGCCCATTCGAGCTCGAAGGTGTCGGTGCCGAACTGGATGTTCTTCAACTCGCGGTTGAGCTTCTGCAGCGTCGATGCGCCCTGGCGGATCTCGTCGCGCACCTTGAAGCAAAAGCTCGTGGTGAACACCGAATTGAAGCTCGCCTCGGCTTCGCGCAGCCGCGCCAGGTTCTCGGCGAGGCCGATCGAGCGTTGACGGCGGATCTGCTCGCCCACCACTTTCAGCAGGCCGAGCACCGGCGGCAACACCTCTTCGATGCGGTCGAAGATCTTCGGCGGATCGGCGTAGAGGAATCGTTCCTGGTCGCTGCGCGCACCCATCAGGTAGGTCTGCACGCCGGACGAGACTTCGCGCAGCGAGGCCGGCAGCCTCTCGCCGGCTGCAGCGACGCGAAGGCGCAAGGCATCCAGCGTCACCTCGGCACTGCTGGCAACCGCGCGGGCCTCGTCGTGCAGTTGGGCCTCGGTCGCAAGCTCCGGCGCGCCGCTGACGAAGCGGCCCGCCCAGACGAGCGCACTGGCGCGATCAGCCTGCAAGCCGGGAAGGCGCTCCTGGAGCGTCTTCTCGCGTCCACCCAGGTCCTTGAGCGTCTTGTTGTTCTCGCCGACCTGCAGCATCTCGGCGTCGTAGTCGCCCTTGGCTTCGGCGATGCGCTGCTCGAGCTGCTTGCGCTCGCCCTCCAGCCCCTCGATCGCCGACAGGTCCAGCGCCGCCAGCGACCGCGCCGCATGGGCGTACTGCAGTTGGCTCGTCAGCACCGCTTCCATCAGCGGCGCGAGCGGCGTGAACGCGGCGCCGTTGAACATGCGCGAGACGGCGTTCAGCGATTTCTGCAGATCATCGATAGACCGGATCGCCGTATCCAGCCTTGAGAGCTCCTGCTCGCACCACGCCATGCGCCGCTTGCGGGTGGCTTCGCCGAACGCCAGCTCATGGTCCGGCGCGCGGCAGGCGAACATGCCGTAGCCGCGGCTGCCGATGCCTTCTTCCATCAGGCCCTGCGCGGTGCGCGCCAGCTCGTCTTCGGTGTCGACCTTGCGCACCTTGCCGTACTGCGCCAGCAGAAAGGCCTTGGCAACCGGGTGCGTGCAGACCAGCTCGTGCATCACCGCGCGCGGCTCCAGCGTGCGGCCGCGGGTGTCGTCGATCGCCTTGCTGCCCTGCACGACCTTGGGCGAGCGCACCGGGAATCTTCGCTTCACGAGCCGCGTGCACGGCGCCTCGAAGCCGGCGTCGACGATCAGCGCGAAGCGGTCGCCGCCCATGTAGCCTTCGATCGCGTTCTGCCAGGTGCTCCCCGCCCTGGGCTCGACCAGTTGCGCCAGGATGTGCGGGTGCGCCTGGGGCATCTCGCGCTCGATCAGGTCCAGCGCCGCGCGCACATCGTTCGACGCCGGCGACCGGCCCGCCTGCAGATGCCGCAGCTCGGCGTCGCGTTGCGTTCGCTCGTCCTCCAGCGCCGCGCGCTGCTGCCCGGCCTGGGTCAGCGCCGCGACGACCGCCCCGGTCAGTGCCTCGTCGTGGCCGCGGATGCCGTACTCCAGCCGGCCCAGGTCGCCATCGAAGCTTTCGAGATCGAAGGCCGGGAACACGGCGTCGAGTGCGGCGTCCTGATGCAACGTCTCGGCCAGCGTGGGCCAGGGGCGGAGCACCGCCTCGGCCGCCGGCCGCAGCGCGGCCACCGCGGCGTCCAGCGCTGGCGCCTCGGCGAGGTCGAGCGCGAGCAGCCTTTGCAGTTGCTCCACCATGCCCGCCAATCCGCGCGCGGCCTGAACGGTCGCGGCCCAGTGGCGGCGAAACTGCTCCTGCAGCGTGCGCACCTCGCTTTCCAGCGCCGCCTTGCGCTGGGCCACGTCGCTGGCTGCGAGCCTGGCCTTGACGCCGTCGAGTTGCTC